>JAESTH010000150.1 GCA_016763695.1 Alcanivoracaceae bacterium | reverse complement strand
TACTATTAATTTCTTTTTGTTGTGAGTATTTATTCCCTTTCAAAGTTATCCAGAAAAAATCTTCTGCCCAAAATTTCAAAGTGAGTAATCCCGTAATGGGAAAAGGCAAAGCTATAATTGCAGTATCCAATTCACCGCTCTTTACCATGTTAACAAGCACATGCGATTGATTCTCTTCTATATTTAATTTAGCTTTTGGATACTTTTGCCTCAGAATTGGTAATAACTTGGGTAATATGAAAGGAGCAATGGTTGGAATTATACCAATGCTCAGGGGAAAACTAAGAGGCTCTTTGTGGGTTTCCGCAAAGTGTTCAAGGTCGTTTACTTGAAGCAAAATTTGACTGGCTTGTTGTAATATGTTGTGACCAGCAGGTGTAATTAGTACTTTCTTATTGTTACGTTCAAAAATTTTCAACCCAAGTTGTTTTTCTAGCTCATTTAAAGCAGTGCTCAATGCTGATTGACTAATGTTGCACTTTTCTGATGCTTTTTTGAAATGCAATGTTTCCGCGGCAGCTAACGCATAAGAGAGCTGTTTAAAGGATATCATTTTGGTTGTTTATTGATTAAATACATACTTTCTCTACAGTATTTGATAATTATTGATGATAGTATTAACCTAGCGGCATAATAGCAAAAAACGTAACAAATAGAAAGAAAGAATCGCTAACTGAATTAACCAATATGGCAATCATGTAAAAAGGCCAGTTCGTAAATTTTATGGGAGAAGTTGTAAGTGGAATTCTTAGTAGTGGTTCATTGCAATTATAAAAAATCAGCATAGAAAATAGGATGAACATAAGCAATAGTATTGATGTGATGGTGATAAAAGAGCAATAATCACACAATTAATTTATAGATTATGCTATATTTTACAAAAATTAAAACCACGAGTCATTAATGAGAATAGAGTCACTAACCTTTTTTAGATTTTTAGCTGCCATAATAGTGGTGTTTTTCCATTTTGGCAGAAATACCGAGTTGGCTAAAATTGCGCACCCTATTATCCTTTCTGGGCCACAGATGGTGACGTTCTTCTTTGCCTTATCAGGCTTTGTGATGATGATATCGCATTATCATAAAAATGAAACCCTGAAAAATTATTATGTTGCCCGCTTTGCCAGAATATTTCCCATTTACATCGTAGCTTTAATGATAATGGCCTATTTCGTTTATGGTTATGGAAATAATAATATGACGGGGTTGTTATTATCGGCTACTTTTTTACAGTCATGGTTTCCACCTTACCCCTTGAGTTTCAATGACCCAGGTTGGTCTCTCTCAGTTGAGGCATTATTTTATCTCAGTTTTCCGTTGATTCTATTTGTGATAAAGAAAAGCAATATCAGCGCAATAAAATTTGCTATTATTGCCTTGCTGTCTTACTTTTTTACGCTATTCTTGTTAGCTAATCTGATGACCTCTGATTTTAATCGAGGTTATCAAACAGCCTCATTTGATTTGATTTATTACTTTCCTTTATCGCACTTATGTAGTTTTCTACTTGGTGTTGCTGGGGGCTATATTTATGTGAAAAACCAGACACGTTTCAACCAATCGGGTAAGCTACCGATGATCTTATTGTTAGTAGCGTTATTTTTGAGTTATTTCTTGCTTCAATACCCTTTCTATTTACGGAGAATTTCTGGTTTCGCCTTAAATGATGTGCCCAGTTTCTATTCACTATTCTTTATATTGCTTATTTTATCTGTTGCCTATGCAAATAATATCATCACCAAGGTATTATCATTGCCAGTTTTGGTACTGTTGGGTGAAGCCAGTTATGCATTATATATTTTACAAAAACCAGTTCATATGGCCTATAAGTTATATATTTCTGAGTATTTAGACTTGAGCAGTGGCGGTCATTTTTATGTATATCTGGCTTTATTGATATTTACCGCTATTTTGGCTTTGTATATTATTGAGAAACCCTCTAAAAAGTTGATTTTTAAACTCAATGATTTTATTTCTCACAGGAAAAATTTGAAAAATGAAACCTTACCCATACGATAAATTTAAAATAAGATTACCATATGACTGTAAGGAAGCAATCAGACGTATCTTGGATAATACTGAACCAACAAGTTTTGCTCAATCACAAAGTAAGACAAAAATATTTTTAGGGCAAGTTAATGCTTGCTCTTTTAAAATTCAAAAAAGTATTAGGTATCAAAATTCTTTTTTACCCATTGCCCAAGGTAAGATTAGCAACGATGGATTTTATTGTGTTGTGACAGTAACACTGAGATTATCTATAAGTACCATAGTCTTTATGCTTATCTGGTTTGGGTATTTTATAAAGATGATTATCGAATACTATGTAGTGACTTCAGAAATACAATTATTACCCGCATCTTTTTTACTGTTTGGCTATGTTTTGGTTATGAGTGGCTTCTGGTTTGATGCTCCTCGTACAGAACAGGCAATTAAAGATGTCTTTAAGTTAGTCCCAGAATAAAATACATGACGTATTAAGGAGAAAATATGAATATCATAGTTAAAAGAGCAAAACTCGCTGATTTAAACGAAATAGCACTATTGTTTGATGCCTATCGGGTATTTTATAAACAGCAAAGTGATGTGGAAATTGCATTAAAGTTTATAAAAGAACGATTCAACAATTCAGAATCAGTAATCTTTTATGCCAAAAATGAAAATGGTAAATATGTGGGGTTCACCCAACTTTACCCCAGTTTTTCATCGGTATCAGTGCAGCGAACTTGGGTATTAAATGATTTATTTGTGTTAGCCGAAATGAGGAGTTTAGGAGTGGGAAAAAAACTGCTTAATAAGGCCAAAGAGTTTGCACTGGAAACAAAAGCCAAAGGCATAGCCTTGGAAACCGCAGCATCAAATACCAAGGCACAGAAACTATATGAGTCTATAGGCTATACAAGGGATTCTGAATTTAGTTATTTTTTGAATGTGAATTAGATATAATTAAATCAGTTAAATAATAGTCTCAAAAGGTGAAGATTAAATTCACAATACTAAAGATGATACGAAGATCAGTAATCAAACAATAGAAAAAATATAGAGTTAACAATGGGTCTAATTACTAGCGAAATTATTTTTGATTATCCTGCTCCACAGCCTGCACAGATAATCGAAGAAATAACAAAGATATCTGGTTTGCCAGTTATTGAGGTTTACCCATATGAAACAAACAATCAAACTGATAGTGAAGAATTTGATGATGAAGAGATACTGTATGAGTTCATTCAATACATTGCATTTAAAGATATTCCAAAGTGCTCTATTCAAATTTATGCCTATATTCCTAATGCTATCAATGAGTCTGTTGCAATAGAAAAATTAGAAACAGGCTTTGATGCAAATTGGCCACAGCCATGCCATGGAGCAAGTGAACAAGATGGGAAACAGTCTATTTATTTAGAAAGTTATGTTGGGACAGAATCGATATTATTTCTAGCCACTATAAAAGTACTCGAATCTTTAGGTGGTATTCGAAAATACCAAGGATCATTTAGCAACGCACTTGAAGAATATCCATTAACAATTGAAAAGCTTAAGAAAAATCATAAAAAAGTAAAGAGAAAGATACTTTATGCCTATTTATTATCAATACTCATGTTACCGTTAATATTGCCTTTCATCATGATAAAAATGATATTTTTCATATTTAAAATTCCTTTTGAAATTTCTAGAAGTATGAAAGCAGTAAAAAAGCACTATCCTGATGAATTTAAAGATAAATGAACTTAAGATCATACTGCTTAAATCCATACAAAGTCAGTCATCAAATATTCCTGGTAAATATACGACTGGTCAATCATAAGTCATGTTAAAATTAAAAAAATGGCTTAAAAGATTAACCCTAATAACCCTGGCATTATTTATCAGTTTTATTATGCTGGATTTCCTCATGCCTTTACCCATAGAAGATTTCAATAAAAGGCATTTTGCTCAAGTGGTGGTAGATAAAGATGGTTTGCCCTTGCGCTCATTTCCTGATTCTCAAGGGGTCTGGCGCTATCCTGTGGAGTTGAGTGAAGTTTCTCCTCTGTATTTACAGGCATTGCTCAACTATGAAGACAGGTATTATTACCAGCATTTTGGCGTTAATCCACTGGCTATTATGCGTGCTTTTGGACAATGGCTAACAACGGGTGAACTGGTTTCTGGTGCTTCAACTTTAACCATGCAAGTGGCAAGGATATTAATCCCGCATAAGAAATCTTTTTCAGGAAAAATCGCACAAATGTTTAGGGCTTTACAACTGGAATGGCACTATAACAAGCAAGAAATCCTCACATATTATATCAATTATGCGCCTTTTGGTGGCCCGCTTGAAGGTGTGCAGGCGGCAAGCTATGCTTATTTGGATAAATCTGTGACTGAATTAAGTCACTCAGAGGCGGCATTACTGGCTGTTATGCCACAATCACCGTCACGCTTTCGTCCAGACAGGTATCCACAACGAGCACAGAAAGCCAGAAACAAGTTACTAACACGTTTGCTTGATTTTGAAATATGGTCAGCAGTGCTAATTAAAGAAGCCATGGATGAACCTGTGTTTGCTCAATACAATACCAGGCCACAGATTGCACCATTGTTAAGCCGCAGATTAATAAAAAAGCACCCGCATAAGCAGGTGATTAAATCCACCATAGATAGTGAATTACAAATTGAGCTGGAGGCATTGGTCAAGGATTATATGGCCAATAAACCCGCAAAAATGTCAGCAGCATTATTGCTGGTAGATAACCAGGACTTAACCACATTGGCTTATATTGGCAGTGCAGATTTTTTGAGTAAAAGTAGAGCAGGGCATGTAGATATGATACAGGCAGTGCGCTCACCAGGCTCAACTTTAAAGCCTTTTATTTATGGGATAGCCATAGATGAGGGTATTATTCATGCTGAATCGCTGTTGTTTGATGTGCCACAATCATTTGCCAGTTATAGGCCCAAAAATTTCACAGAATCATTCTCAGGGCCGGTCAGTGCTTCTCAGGCATTAGGGCGTTCATTAAACATGCCAGCAGTACAGGTTTTACATGAAATCACTCCTGAATCATTCTATGCCAAACTAAAAAATGCAGGACTGGATATCAAACTACCTTTAACTGCCAAACCTAATTTAAGCCTGGCTTTAGGCGGTGGAGGTGTAAGCATGCAACAGCTACTGGGGGTATTTAGTAGCCTTGGACGTAAAGGCATGGCCGGAAATATCAGATCAAATATGGATGAAGCCCAACATCAGCAAAAGCTATTAAGTAAAGGCAGTGCCTGGATAGTACAAAATATATTATCTCAGGTTCCTTTGAAGGGTCAATTACATTCGCAGGCATTATTACCACAACAGACAATTGCTTACAAAACAGGTACCAGCTATGGATATCGAGATGCCTGGGTATTGGCCAGTAATCAAAAATACAGCATAGCTATCTGGCTTGGACAACCAGATGGTTCTTTCTTAGAAAAAAACACGGGTCGCAGTTCGGCGGTGCCATTGTTGCGCAAAGTATTGTCAATATTACCAAATGACTGGACTCAGCCTGTAAAACAACCTTTTAATGTGGCAATGGCTACTATTTGTTGGCCATTAGGCACCAAACAAAATGTGCAGGAATCGCAATTTTGCCATAAAAAACGCAACGCTTACTTACTTGAAGAGACCGCTCCTCCAACAATTAATGATGCCTTAAGTACTGCTTTTTCTGGAGGATTATTAACAGTGACCACAGAAGTAAAAACAGGCTTAAGAGTGCTGCCAAGCTGCAGTCCTGGTAAAACCACCGCCAAACAATTTGCCGTTTGGCCAAGAGTTTTGGAGCCATGGCTGGCTATACCATTTCGTAGAGAATCCATATTGCCCAACTACAGTAAACAATGTCAATTGTTGCAGTCATCCAGTCAATTAAGAATAGTTGGTATCCATGATAATGCCATTATCTATCCAGAAGCATCAAGCCAGCAACTCCCGCATGTTCAATTAAAACTAGAAGGTTCAGTGGGTGATAACTATTGGTTTGTTAACGGTATATTACAAGAATCAACAGCCAATAAACTGATTTTAATTGACTTGCAAACAGGTCAGTATAAAGTACATGTGGTTGATGACAGTGGCAATTTCACAGAAATCAAATTCGAAGTTAAAATATAGATGACCTTATTAATCAAGCTTACATAATATGAAATATCAAAAAATATCAGTAGCCATTTTAATACTCTCTCTGAGTGCATGCTTTAACAACACAAAAACCACAGAGGCAGATTTTACTTTGGCATTTGGTTCGTGTAATCGTCAAGAGCTAGAAAATACATTGTGGTCTGAAATAGAGAAAAACAAACCAGATGTTTGGGTTTGGGGTGGAGATATTATCTATTCGGACACAGAAGATATGGATTTTTTGCGTAAAAACTATCAAATCCAGAAAAATAATCCAGCTTATAAACACTTTGCCCAAACCACAAAAATAATAGGTACATGGGATGACCATGATTATGGCTTAAATGATGGTGGTAAGGAATACAGCAAAAAGGCAGAGTCTCAACAGCTGTTTCTGGATTTTATGGGTGTTGTCAAGGATGCTCCCAGACGCAAACAAGCAGGAATATATTTTGCCAGTAATTATACGGTTGATAAGCATTCCATAAAGATCATTGTGCTTGATACCCGCTATTTTAGAACCGCTATTACTCTGGATCCTGATCCCGCAGATGATAAAAGGTTTATGCCTAATCATGATGGTGAAGGGACTATGTTAGGGCAAGCACAATGGCGATGGTTAGCAGATCAGCTATACAATTCTTCAGCAGATTTTAATGTTATCATGAGTAGCATCCAGTTTTTATCGCCAACACATGGCTTTGAAAAATGGGCAAACATGTCTCACGAAGTCAAAAAAATGGAAAATTTAATCCAGTCATCACAGGCAAAAAATGTCATTATATTATCTGGAGACAGGCATAGTTCAGAAGTATCAAAGAAAGAGCTGGCAGGGTTAGCTTATCCATTAATTGACTTTACTTCCAGTGGCTTAACCCATGCATATGGAAAAGAAAAGACTGAAGATAATCCATATAGAGAGGGTGATATTATTGTTGATAAAAGTTTTGGGATTCTGCGTTTTGATTTTGATAGGCAACAAGTCACTATGGAAATGCGGGGAGAAAATAATAAGCTCTTACATAAATATGTACAAATCTATTAAATCAATACCAACTTGGCATTGATACAGGCATACTACTGGTTTCTGGTTATTCTTTATCATTCAATGAGTTTAAAAATATGCAAGCTGATCTATTAACTAAAGTTATTCTTCCCCTTTCTCTGTTTTTTATTATGTTTGGAATCGGTATCTCTTTAAAGCCTGTAGATTTTAAAAATATTATTAAGTTTCCCAAAGCCGTTGCCATTGGTATTTTTGCACAAATGATTTTGTTGCCAATGATTGCCTTTACGATTGCAGTTATTTTAAATCTTCCTGCTGAAATTGCCGTGGGTTTGATTATTATTGCTTTAGCTCCAGGCGGCGTGACCTCCAATATGTATAGCTACTTATTTAAGGGAGATGTGTCCTTATCGGTGAGTTTAACGGTGTTGGTTAGTTTTATTACGCCTTTAACCATGCCTTTAATTGCGGTTTTAAGTATGAAATATTTTATGGGTAGCCATACAGAATTTAGCTTACCAATTGTTAAAACCAGTATACAGTTATTGGTCATTACTGTTGTCCCTGTGATTTTGGGCATGTTGTTTTTATGGCGTTGGCAAAACCTGGCAAAGAAAATTGAGACCCTGCTTAAATGGTTTTCTATTATTATCCTGTTTTTAATTATCACATTAATCACCCTAAAAAATGCTGACAATATGGCCAGTTTTTTTGCTCAGGCAGGATTGGCAACTTTGCTACTTAATTTAACCTCATTAGTGTTGGGCTATCAATTGGCTAAATTATCTAAACTTTCACAAACACAGGCGATAACTATTGGTTTTGAAGTGGGTATCCAAAATGGCACACTGGCACTGGTGGTTGCGGGCACCTTAATTGGTAATAATATTATGATGATTCCTACCATTACTTATTCTTTAATTATGTTTGCCAGCGGTGCTTTATTTGGCTGGTGGTTACGGACATATGCTCAAGCAGGTAAAGCAAGTGAAGATTAAGCTCGATGATTTAAAAGGCGGTGAAGTTGTCAGTTTATTAGAGGAGCATTATCGCGATATGCTGTTACATTCCCCTCCTGAGAGTGTTCATGCCCTTGATACTAGATCATTACACTGCCCGAGTATCTGCTTTTGGAGTGCCTGGCTAGATGGAAAATTAGCAGGTTGTGGAGCTCTGAAGGAGCTGGATAAAACCCATGGTGAAATAAAGTCAATGCGCACAAGTCTGTCATTTTTACGCAGAGGTGTTGCTGAAAAAATATTGATTAAAATTATTGCACAAGCACAAAGCCGTGGTTATACAAAGCTTAGTCTTGAAACAGGTTCTATGCAGGTTTTTATACCAGCCAGAAAGTTATATGAAAAATTTAGATTTGTTTATTGTCCTCCTTTTTCAGATTATGTTGAAGACCCTAATAGTGTTTTTATGGTTAAGAACTTTTAATGGCTGTTATATTTGCGGGCTGTAATTTAAGCTTCTTAGATGATAACCTTGTTTGTTTTCTGAGTTTTATCAAAGTTTTTTGAGGTTGATTTAATTCAATATTTGTTATTAATTTGAATTGAATATTTGTATTGTATATACTATGTATTAACTTTATGCAGGGTTGATTATGAAGAAGCAAAAATTAGATAGGTGGGGAAATGGTCAAGGTTTTC
>JAESTH010000149.1 GCA_016763695.1 Alcanivoracaceae bacterium | reverse complement strand
GCCAAGGTGTAACGGTAAATATTATCGATAAATAGTAATACGTCATTGCCTTCATCACGGAATTCTTCCGCAATTGTTAAGCCGGTTAATGCCACACGTAATCTGTTTCCTGGAGGCTCATTCATCTGTCCATATACTAACGCAACCTTATCCAATACGTTTGAGTCTTTCATTTCGTGGTAGAAATCGTTACCTTCACGAGTACGCTCGCCAACACCAGCAAATACTGAGTATCCTGCATGCTCAATCGCGATGTTACGGATCAGTTCCATCATGTTTACGGTTTTGCCAACACCTGCACCACCGAATAAACCGACTTTACCACCTTTGTTAAATGGGCAGATTAAATCGATGACTTTAATACCTGTTTCCAAAACTTCATCAGAAGCAGCCTGGTCTTCATAACTGGGTGCCTGACGGTGAATTGACCATCTTTCGTCTTCACCAATATCCCAGCATTATCAATTGGGTTACCCAATACATCCATGATGCGGCCCAATGTTTTCTTGCCTACAGGAACCTTAATAGGAGCACCTGTATTGGAAACACTCAAATTACGCTTTAAACCATCAGTTGATCCCATTGCAATTGTTCTGACCACTCCGTCACCCAACTGTTGCTGAACTTCTAGAATTGTGCCTGTTTCTGCAATAGTTAATGCTTCATAAATTTTAGGAACGTCTTTACGGTCGAACTCTACATCAACTACCGCGCCAATAATCTGTACTATAATACCTGAACTCATATTTAAATCCTCTTGGTTGAGCTATGCTCTTTAAACTGCAGCGGCTCCGCCAACAATTTCTGAAATTTCTTGTGTAATGGCAGCTTGACGTGCCTTGTTATATATTAATTGTAACTCTTTAATTAAATCTGTTGCATTGTCGGTTGCACTTTTCATGGCGACCATTCTGGCAGAATGTTCACTGGCCAAGTTTTCTAACACCCCTTGGAAAACCAAGGACTCAACATAACGACCCAATACAAATTCTAATACATCTTTGGCCTCAGGCTCATATAGATAATCAAAATTCTTTTTGATTTTATCGTCTTCAACCATTTCTAATGGCAACAGTTGTTGTACAGTTGGTTTTTGTATTATTGAATTAACAAAATCATTGAAAACCAAATACAAACGGTCTATTTTTTCATCACTAAAAGCTTCCAGCATTACTTTAACCACACCAATAAGTTTAGTTAATTCAGGCTTGTCACCCAATGATGAAATGCTTGCCTTAAGTTCCACATCAACTTTTTTAAAAAATGCTGCTGCTTTGTTGCCAATGGTAACAACTTCAACTTTTACATCTTTGTCTTGCCAATCTTTCATATCAGCAACACATTTTTTAAATAGATTGGTGTTTAAACCGCCACATAAACCACGATCGGTTGATAAAACAACATAACCCACTCGCTTAACTTCTCTATCCTTCATGAAAGGGTGTCTGTACTCAGGGGATGCATGTGCTAAATGGCCAATAATCGTCTGCATTTGTTTTGCATACGGTCTGGCTTCCAACATCTGGTCTTTGGCTTTTTTAATCTTACTGGCTGAAACCATCTCAAGTGCTGATGTCACCTTTTTGGTGGACTGTACACTTTTAATTTTGGTTACAATTTCTCTTCCAACTGCCATAATTATTCTCTATAAAATTCTCAAAAGATACTTTTTTGAAATACTTAGAAGAAGTACCTTTTAGTAATATTTAATGTTTTACCAAGTACCTATTTTTATGAATTCTTCGATACCAGATTTAATGCTGGCTTCGATTTCATCATTGTATGCACCTGTATCACTTAACTCATTCATGAATTTTTCGTTAACGTTATTCATGTGGCTCAATAAACCTGTTTCAAAATCACCGATTTTGTTGATGGCGATATCGTCCATATAACCCTTATCAACAGCGAATAATGTTATAGCCATTTCAGCAACACTCATGGGTGAATACTGAGCCTGTTTCATTAATTCGGTTACTTTCTGACCACGTTCCAATTGCTTTCTGGTAATTTCATCCAAATCTGATGCAAATTGAGCAAATGCAGCCAATTCGCGATATTGGGCTAATGCCAAACGAACACCACCACCTAATTTCTTAACCACTTTAGTCTGAGCAGCACCACCCACACGTGAGACTGATAGTCCTGCATTAATCGCTGGACGAATACCTGCATTAAATAAATCAGTTTCAAGGAAAATTTGACCATCAGTAATCGAAATCACGTTAGTAGGTACGAAAGCTGATACGTCACCTGCCTGTGTTTCAATAATTGGCAAAGCAGTTAATGAACCTGTTTTACCTTTGACTTCACCATTGGTGAATTTTTCAACATAATCAGCATTAACTCTTGATGCACGTTCTAATAAACGGGAATGTAGATAGAATACGTCACCTGGATAGGCTTCTCGTCCTGGAGGACGTTTCAACAATAGTGATACCTGACGATAGGCCCAAGCTTGCTTGGTTAAATCATCATAAACAATCAGTGCGTCTTGTCCGCGATCACGGAAATACTCACCCATTGCACAACCGGCATAAGGAGCCATGTATTGCATAGCGGCTGAATCTGAGGCTGTTGCAGCAACAATAATTGTGTGCTCCATTGCGCCAAATTCTTCTAATTTACGTACTATAGCCGTTACTGAAGAACGCTTTTGACCGATAGCAACATAGATACAGGTTATGCCTTTGCCTTTTTGATTGATGATGGCATCAATCGCTACAGCTGTTTTACCTGTTTGTCTGTCACCAATAATCAATTCACGCTGACCACGTCCTACTGGCACCATAGCATCAATTGATTTCAGACCAGTCTGAACTGGTTGGTCAACTGATTGACGTTCAATTACACCTGGTGCAATGCGTTCAACTGGTGACATTAATTTTGTATCAATTGGACCATTTCCATCAATTGGATTACCCAAAGCATCGACCACACGTCCAACCAATTCTGGCCCAACAGGTACTTCAAGAATTTTACCTGTACATTTGGCTTTATCACCTTCAGAAATATTGGTGTGATCGCCCATGATCACAACACCTACAGAATCTCTCTCAAGATTCAACGCCAATGCATATGTATTGTTTGGTAATTCAATCATTTCACCTTGCATTACATCAGCCAGGCCATGAATACGGGCAATACCATCTGATACACTTACTACTGTACCTTCTGTTCTTGCTTCTGCTTGTACTTCG
>JAESTH010000148.1 GCA_016763695.1 Alcanivoracaceae bacterium | reverse complement strand
TGTCACTGGCACCATCAGTTTCTACGACTTTCTCAAAGACGAAAACAAGGACAAGAAAATTTATGTCTGCAATGGCTCGGCCTGTTTATGTGCAGGGACACAAGATGATTTATCAACTCAATTAGAAAAGCACTTTGAAAAAGATGAAATAGGTCATATGACCTGCCTGGGACGATGCCATGAGAACGGTGCATTTCACTTTAGTGGTAAAAATTATTCAGCCTTAAGTAATGACCAGATAATTCAAGTCATTAACAATAATGATACCGATGCTGCAACTGATAGTTATCAATGTGACAACATTGGAGAAAAAATATTAACCACACAACCATTAACTTCGAAACAAGCTTTATTGGCCTTGGAGAACATTCTTAAACAAGGTAAGGAATCGACATTAGCCGCAATAAAGCAGGCACAATTGCGCGGACGTGGTGGCGCGGGTTTTCCCATTGGCTTTAAACTCGAATCTGCCATGAATACCGAGTCTGAGCAAAAATACATTATATGCAATGCAGATGAAGGAGATCCTGGTGCTTATTCTGACCGTTATTTACTGGAGCAACAACCCTATTCTGTATTGTTCGGCATACTGGTTTCGGCTTATATTATTGGTGCACAATATGGTATATTGTATATTCGGGCGGAATATCCTGATGCAATAAACATTATTGATGATTCTATTAAAGAGTTAACACCATTAATTGATCAAATAGGCTTTGATTTTAAATTTAAAATCATCAGCGCCCAAGGCGCGTATATTTGTGGGGAAGAGACCGCCTTAATTAATTCGATTGAAGGACAACGCCCTGAAGTTCGCACTCGCCCACCCTTTCCTACTCAACAGGGCTTATTCAATAAACCTACGGTGGTCAATAATGTTGAAACATTAGCCAGTATTTATGCCATTGTTACTAGAGGCGGCGATTTCTACAGCTCTTTCGGCACAGAAAAATCCAAAGGCACAAAGCTGGTCTCACTGGACTCCTTTTTTAACAAACCTGGCGTATACGAAGTAGATATGGGCACACCACTAACACAGGTATTTGAGCGACTGGGTGGTGGGTTTAAGCAAGATATTAAAGCCGTACATATTGGCGGCCCTCTTGGTGGTATTGTACCCATCGAGAAAATCACTGATTTAAGTATAGATTTTGAATCATTTGCCAATAATGGCTTTTTACTGGGACATGCATCAGTGGTGTGTATTCCAAAAGAATTCCCTATGATTAAGTATCTGCAGCATCTATTTGAGTTTGCTGCCTATGAAAGCTGTGGCAAATGCTTCCCCTGCCGACTGGGTACAAAACGAGGCGAAGAATTATTAACTAATGCCATTAAACACGGCGAGAAAATTGATCGGCAACTATTCGACGATTTATTAGACACGCTGCAACAGGGGTCTTTGTGCGCACATGGTGGCGGTATTCCATTGCCTGTTAAAAATTCATTAATGTATTTTAAGGATGAATTGAGAGAATACTTCTATTGATGAATTATAGATTGGTGCAAAACACATCAATCTTTTCTCAATCTATTCATTCCCCATCAGCATAAATGACTGGTGAGATGAATCACTCACTGTACTTACGAATCACAGAAACTTTACCATTTTCAATTTCAAGCACTTCTATTGTAAGATAATTTTGTGCTATGACTTGTTTAGTTTGAGGATGTATACCTTTCAAAGAAGTCTGATATTTTATAACAATAACATTATAACCATCAGTGAGGCTAATCAATTTACCTTCATATTCAGTATGACTTCCAAGGTAATAGTTCATGCCTTTACGCATTTTACTCTTGCCATCTGGGCTACGGGTATCTTCTGGATCATAAGGAAGGTGTTGATGACCAACATCATCGGCTAGGAAAGTAAGGTAATGTTCAATATTTTCTTTTGTCGCATTAGGACTTTGTGTTGCAAGCCAAGCATTAAAATATCCTTTTGCAAATTTCTGCGGATTAAACTCCTGAGCTGCTATTGGATTAATTGAGCTGAAGATCAAAACAAGGCAAACCAATGTAAATAATTTCATTAAAATTCTAATATAAGGAAACCAGTATATTATCACAGATAGAACTGCTCGAAACAAATAAATATACCCTGCTTTTTATCTATAAATGTGCCTGTCCCCAATAATGCCTCTGAAAAATCATTGCCTCAAACTGGACTTTCTCTCGCTACGACTACTTTATCGGTCAAGCACTATATATAACAACTATTAAGCATCAATACCCATGTATGTTAAATATACCAAACCAGTTAAATCACTTAATAGGTGATAATAATTTTAAATCAGTGACCAGTTTTCTCACACCATGAGCATGGTCTTCATCAAAGTCATTACTTGCACACCAATTACTTAAACTGGCAATGCTTACTTTTGCACACTCTGGCCTCACACTCCATGAAACCTGGGCAGGAGAGCATATATGATCATTAAAATGTGGTCCAGTAGTAGAACCTAAAAATTCAACTGGAGTTCCGATTCCTGTTGGTAATGATTTTGCTTGATAAAATCCATTTTGAGATTGTCCACCATTATCAAAATCTGCAAAATTTAGCGCACTCTCATCATTAACAACCGTAAATACCGCTGTTTCTACACGTAAATTGGGATTGAGGCAACTTTTTGAAAAACATGAATCCAGTTCAGGACCTGGCTTGACAGTACATGTCGAATAAACCCAATGATATTCAACAGTGTCACCTACTTCAACCCCTTTACAACTGTTGTTTTCATATGGCTTTAGTTCTGCATCAGTCAAATGTTGAGAAATTCCACATTGATAACCACCAACCTTGTCTTTGTGGGCTTCTATAGAAAAAGCTAGTGCTTTGTGTTCTGCAGCATTATGAAAATGTATATTACATAAATTCATATTTGAGAATTCAGGAGCTGCAGCAAAACAAAACTGTATTTTTACCGGACTTATTATCGATATCTCGGGGAGTTTGGGGGCCAAAATTTTGGCATTTTTCTCCATTTAAGCTGACGTCCTGACCGTGTTTACTATTATGGGTACAACCCGTGACAAGACTGGTTAAGATCGTAATTAAAACTAAATATTTTATCATCACTATTTACCTATTGAGATTTAAAATAAACCGTATTAATGCCACTCTATCAATTCCATTCTGAATTGTCAATCAAGATATCACATGTGCTTAGCCCTCTATCATGCTTCCAGATCATAATTCTGACCATGATAATAATTTTTTTAAAAGCTCTCCTGCTTTCTCCAATGGTAACATATGACCAGAAGCAGACATCGTCACAGCCATATATTTTTCACGCAACTGGGAAAATCTGCAATTCATACAGATTGGATCAAAGGATCACCTAGACTCCCGATTCAAGTCAAAACCACATTTTTATACCATTCAGGAATCTCAGCCATTAACGTTATATAGACCCCTTTGACCGAGAGCCTTTCTTAGGTAGTGCCTGACCGAGAAAGAAGTAGTCTACTACGAAAAAGCTGGAACTGGGACTCCCATGATCATTACGAATTATTTAAATGGTATTATAATTTTATCTTTAAAATCACACTCAAAAAACCATTGGAAATTTAATAAAGTAATGCCTCTGAACAAGTGCTCATAAATTTTCTTCCACTTATCACAGACAATCTTTATAATAAGGGAAGTTAAAGTCAACAAACATATTTTTTATGAGACTTTTACAACGAGAGTGCTTTAGCAGGGTTTGTCAAAAATAATGTAAACTAACTGAAAAAGTATCAAAAATATAAGGCTCTGTCATGGCAGAAATGATTGAATGAAATTAAGTAAATGGGTATAACTGATGATAGCTTATCTTAATAATAGACCACACAAAGTTAATGCGGGTGAAACAATTTTAGATTTTTCACGTCGGGCTAAGACACATATCCCTACTTTATGTGATATGCCTCAACTGCAAGCTTTTGGCTCCTGTCGTGTCTGTAGTGTCGATGTGGCATTGCAAAAAAATGGTAAAACCAAGGCCATGGCATCCTGTCATACTCCTGTGACCGAGGACATGTATATTTACACCGATAGTGAAAACATTGTTAAACTGCGGAAAAATATCATCGAGCTGGTTCTCACCGACCACCCTTTGGAATGTCTGACTTGTGAAGTCAATAATAATTGTGAATTACAATCAGTTGCTGCCGGTGTTGGTATTACCGAAGTGCGTTATCCCAAAGGTGATAATCACAGGCATTATGAGAAAGACTTCTCTCACCCCTATATGACATCAGATTTATCCAAGTGCATCAACTGTTATCGTTGTGTGCGTGCCTGTGATGAGGTACAAGGTGAATTTGTATTAAACATGGCTGGTCGAGGTTTTGACAGTCATATCATTAAAGGCAATGAGCTAAACTTTATGGATTCTGACTGTGTCAGTTGTGGCGCCTGTGCTCAGGCCTGCCCTACTTCGGCTATTTCTGATGTGTTTCAATCCAAATCCATGCAATCCAATGAAAAAACCACCACCATCTGCACCTACTGTGGTGTTGGTTGTAATCTGGAAGTAGCTACCCGTAACAATGAAATACTCAGTATTCAGGCGGTCGCAGATGCAGAGGTTAATCAGGGACATACATGCCTTAAAGGCCGTTATGCTTTTGGTTTTTATAAGCATGCCGATAGATTGCGCACACCATTAATCAGAAAAAATGGCAAGCTTGTGGAATGTGACTGGGATG
>JAESTH010000147.1 GCA_016763695.1 Alcanivoracaceae bacterium | reverse complement strand
TTATTCGAGGAGAATAGCCTGCTATTTGACGAAGATAAGGGAAGATTTTGATAAAATCCAGCTTTTCCGCAGTAGATTACTTCTTTCTCGGTCGGGCACTATTTGTTTAAATGATGATGGGCGAGGCCCATCTTACAGAACAATCACCTCGATATTCTTGTAAGATGAGCCCCTACCCATCATTGTTTATTACTCTGACCTTACTGATTTATGCATCTGATCATAGGCTATCTCAACCGCGTTTACGAATAATTAAAAATAATAATAAAATACTGATAAGTATCAATAAAGCTATCGCATACCACATTTGAGAAATAATATCCTGACAGCATTGACGATCATCAGGGTCAGGAACAGGTTCTCCCTCATCATCCTCTTCGATAACAACATGACAGTCTGCCGAAACTGCTAATGCCCCTACAGTAACTAATCTTTCTCCTGAGATTGCATCAACTGGTATCAGTAAGTCCAGAATAATAGAACCGTTAACATCAGTCAGTCCACTGCCTACTTCTTTATCACCAAGTAGCAAATGCACTTCTCGATTTGGTAACAACCCTGTAGATATAACCTTGGTGGTTTCACCGTGTTTAACAACAGCAGGGTCAGTTCTACAAACAGGAAAGACAGGTAAATCAAAACGCAATCCAGGTGTCCTGGCTCTATCCACCACACGACCGTCTAATTCTGTTTGATATTCAACTCTATAGTTAATATTTTCTCCAATGCCAATAGTATTAACAGGAGCCCGCAATTTTATGACATCATGGGAAACCTGTTGATTAACTCCAACATCATGGGGTGGCGTTGATGTTCTGCCCATTGGAAAATCAATAATATAGGAAATTTGGTCTCTAATGCCCCGAATCTTTGGATTAATAATTTTCTCAAATAAACCCAGTTCTTTAACAAATCGATACAAAGTGACCTTTTCAATTTCCCCTCTGTGCATTCTCACAGTCCCCACATAATCTGCACCATCAAAGTCGGTCTTTATCCCGAGTTCATTGAGCAATAAAGCATTAGATCCTGTATTTTCTATAGAATCAGTATCAATAATGAAATGAAATAAAACATCACTGTCTGTACCCTTAGGAAATGCAGTTCTTGATGTCAGAGAAAAAGTGACATCTTGCCGCACACTGTCCACACTTACCGAAAAGTCAGTAATATTGAGCCACATAAGTGCTTCTGGCGTGTCATCCAGCATGTCAACACGTGCTGCCACCAGTGGTGCAATCACAGGGTCAACTATCCTGTCAGAAACATTTGCCAATACAAAATTTCGCATAGTATCTGCCTGTAAGTTTGTAAATGAACTTAACACTGGTGCACCAACTCCGATGAATTCCAAATCAGGATTACCTGAAGTCCCATTATCCAGCCAACAATAGGACATCACATTATTACTGTCACAAAGTGTATTGGCACCTGCTCCTGGCACGGGTGCGGTAGGGTCTTCATTAAACTCATCATAAACTCCATCCATGTCATCATCAATACCATCACCGTGTGGTAAGGTAAACCCATGCCCAAATTCATGTGCAACCAGTTGAATTTCGAATAGAGTATAATCAGGACCTGGTGGTAAATATTGAGAGGGATCATCTAGAACCACGCCCAGGCTTCCCAGGCTTGACGCCACACCATGAACGGGAAACGCAATGGAATCATACTCCAGATCATTTGCACTGACGGCAGTTATTCCCTGTACGGCTGGATAGCCTATGTTATAGGTATTGACAGGTTTACGAATGAGATCTACATATTTTATGGTGCTAGGAACAGCAAGTAAATCAGCGCCAAAATCGGCTCCATCAATATTAGCAACGACAGTACCAGACACATTGACTAAGAGCGTATCACCAGCATCAACAATACCATCGGTATTTTCATCACGGTAAATATTTTCTCCAATGTCAAAATTACCATTGGTGTTCTCATCTACATACATCACATCTGCTGGTGCAGCATTTAATGAAGTTCCATCATGACCAACCTCAATAATACCTAATTGAGGAAGACCGGCGCTAAGCAAGGTATCAGTGCCCTGATTAACTATACCATTATTATTAATATCTAAATACAAAGAATCCCCTAACAGCCAGGCACGCCGACAAGCAGCAATAACGGTACTGACTTCAAACCCATTTCTGATATCTCCCAGCGCATTTCCTGAAGCAGGTTGAGGGTCTTCGATTATGGGAAAACTTTGTGGCCCATTCTTAATCGCAAATGTCGCACCTGCTCTAAAGGTCATGTTGACAGTACCTATATAGATTTGATCTGTGGGGCGTTCGTGTCTACGCCACAAGACATCATCTGCAGAACTTTCATTGACTACTGCTGGTGTTTCTATTGATGGAGCACCTTCTACACCACACCACCTAACAGGAACCCATATTTTTTCACCTGCACTGACTGCCGTTGAAATCAGCAGAAGTCCAAATTGCGTCAAAATAACTAATATGAATACAGAATACTTTTTCTTTATATGTTTGACAATAAGATAATTGGATACTTTTTTAACCAAGGTTTTGTTTAAAACAAAAACATATTGATGACTTACTTTCTCAGAAACTGACATGATCGTGCCTCCTATACATAGAAAATATTTTCCATTTAGACAAATGAGTCAGAAACTATAGCTATAAATAGTAGGATGTCAGCTTGCCAAAAGGAAAACTAAAAAAGTGAAATAAGCGAAGTATCACCAAGCACGAATAGACGCATGCGTTATAAAAAATATATAGCCCCAAACATTCGAATTGGTTTATCAGATTAGCTGTATGTAGGTGCATGGGATTATAAAAACATCTCATTTATATTTTTATGTGTTGCAAGCCACTAAAAGTAAAAGGTTCTAAAACACTACAGTAACTAGGTACATAAAGCCCTTAACAAGCCAACAATATTATAAATTGCAGCATACCAAATTAAAATCACCGCCTATATATTAAACCAAAGCAATAATTTTTTCAAGCACTAAACAATGAAATACCATTATATATCAATATGATAGCATTATTTTAGTTTCAGTAGCAAACACCTAAACACAAATGGGAATATCAAACCTTATACTAATGATTAAGTTATATAGATATCCCACATTCTCTCATACCAATTTTGCCTATAATTAGTTATCCATTTTCTTGCCAAAAGCATCTATTAAATCTAGTACCTCTTGAAAAGCCTGCAAATGTTTAGCATCATCTGTTTTAGCGTGCCAATACAGCGTATGTAATAACAAGCCATATTGCTGCGAGCTTTCTACAGGCACATCTCGAATTCCAGGTCCAAACAAGGGCACAACAGGCCCACCAACAATGTCACCTTTTATGATGGCTTTACAGGGAAAATAAAGATTACTCCAACGGGTCGCAGCAAACGGTGCGGCATGATGTGGTATGTTTCCATTAGTACTGGAGTTGGAATAACTGAAGCGTGGATTAGAAACTGGACCTTCTGACAATGGCGGACAAATCGACATTTCGCGGCGGGCAATTTTTTCATTCAAATGATTTCGATCATGAGCCAATAACAAATCTGCGTGTGCCAATGGAGAGCCACAAGTAATTAAATGTTCAATTCGCCATCCCGTTCCAGCTTTGTCTTTTAAAGCATCATAATAAGCGCGTTGTAAAGGTTGAATGGTTTTCCAAGTGGCCGTCTCATCACCAAGAATAGCCTCTAAAGCTGCTCTTGCCTTGCCATGTTTAGTGCGCTTACTAGAATCACCCAATGAGGCATAATGATGTAACCAGGCTTGTTGTATAATATCGTAAGCAACCACACTACCTAAACTATGACCCATCACAATAATTCGATAATACTTCTCACCTTGAGGTGAACCTTTACCAAGACTGGATAAATTCAACAGTAGCTTTGCACCAGCTTTTCTGACTTGGTCTCTGATTTCCAAGTTTTCTGGCGCAGGTAAAAGATAACGAGCTGCATCACCGACAATTTTCGTTAATATGAAACGAGCAAATGAAATAACCACTAACCCGAAAAAAGACTGTGTATTAAATAACGACCCAGTATCATCAAACACGCCAGAAATGACTAATGCTAAACCAGTCACTAGCAATATCCATAACAACCAATAAACAGAGCGCATTGGTTTAGGTACAGAGGCTGGTTTTCGAAACAGCAAGGTTTTCGCCCATCCCATGACATGTGATACACGGGTATCTTTGATCATATGTTGGTAATAAAACTCAAAGAAATCAGTACCGATATCATTTTTGTTATAACCAGTGGTCAAGCGCTTCATCTCTGTGGCCAACTCGCCAGAAACTGGTTTACTCCAAACTTTGGGTGAAGTATGTGGTTTATGAATAGCCTTATTACCAATCCACATGCTTTTGACAAACCCCCAAGTAGTATCCATTGGCTTTTGCTCACCAATACCATGAATAATAACCACAGCCTGTTTTTTTTGTTTGGATTTTGCTGCAGTCGTGGTTTTTTTAGTGGTTTTTTTATCAGGCATACTTAATATCTCCATTTCTAGTTTAGTGTCATTATCATCAAAAATCTCTCACAATAATGTTAGATTAATACCAATCATACAGCAACACACCGCTGCCAAGTTAGTTTTCATGAGTCAATCTATAAGCAAAAATTTTGGTATAAATTCTATCAGCTTCAGACATAACTCCCTTACTCACTAATAACTACCAAATAGAGTTTTAAATAAAATTCTCAGATATCAACCTAAAAGAGCGCTATGTACGCTAAGGTTATGTTAAATAACCTACATTATTTCAGTGTACAATGTGAGAGGATTTGTGGCTGAAGTTCACTCAATATAAAAGTGAAGATCCAATATATGATAATTATTCGGCATGATTAACTCATTTGAGTTAGACTGTGTTAATGTTGAATTGGTAGCAATCCGTTCTGCTCTAACTTGGGCTGCTAAAATTACATGAAAAATTTAGGACATAATTGTTATGAGATTCTATGATCGAAAAGAGATGTTCTTCCCTGATCTCCTGCGTAGCAAGATAGTCGAGAATAACAAAGATCAGATCAACGAGTACATTAATTCTGTGCATTCCAAAGGCGGGCAACGACGCGCGCCGCATTATCAGAAAATCATTGAAAACTATAAACTTCAAGAAAACCTATCAGCAAATTTCAACAAGGCTTGTGCATATTGTGAAAGGCTGACCTCACAGAAAGAAGGTTCTGTTACTCATCATCGCCCACCAGGACTTGCAGCTGATAAAAAAGGCAAGACTGAGTTATTGAACTATGTTTGGCTAACATACCAATGGGAAAACCTTTATTGGGTTTGTAATAGGTGTGAGCGGCGCAAATCAAACAAGTTTTTCGTGAGAAGTCATAGTCAACTGCATGTCGGACTTTCAATCAATGAACTGCGAAAAATAGAGAGTGAATTGTTTCTTGATCCTTGTTATCACATGGTACAGCAGCACATTTTATTTCTACCAAATGGATACCTTAAACCGAAGAGCAAAGCAGGCAGTACAACCATCGATTTATTTGAATTAAATCATATTGAATTGCAAAAATCCCGTATCAAAACGAGCCTCCAGATAGTCAAATTACTACGCAGACCAGGAAAAGTTAAGATCTTCTTAACAGGTTCCCCTTTAGGTATATCAGATGCCTTATTACTTAAACCAGACAAGAGTAACAACAGTGATATTTATAATTTTTTTCCACATATTGGTGCAGTATGTCAATCATTGATTTCCTGGGGTGCTAGCAAAGACTCATCTATTATGAATTGTAGGACATTGTTAGACAGTCTCGATCAAATGCATCCTACTAATAGACAATCTTGGTTGGATAATTATGAATCCCAAGTATTACAAACAAGTAACGCATTACCCCAGGCTCCTACTAGAACAATTAAACAATATGACTCAGAATATTCTGACTCAAGTCGTTTATTCAACCTATCTGCTGCCCCCTTAGCAGAATCAATCATCGGATCAGTAAAAATACATAACTTCAAGGGGATCAATAAAATTGAGTTAATACTGCCGAACAATGTTGAAGATTCCAGACTTGTCCCTTGTGCGCTCATATTGGGAGAGAACGCCACTGGCAAGTCATCTATTTTGGAGGCGATTACGCTTGCTTTACTAGGGACTGATGAGATTACACAATTAAATAGGGCCATCAAATTCGAAGATATAAGCCCTAGTGAATTACTACATAGACCTAATCACATGAAATGGGATGCACCAATCAATGAAGGCCTAAGTATCTCGATTAACTATGTTGGTAAGGACTTTGCAACCAACTTAATAGCAAAGCCTGGTGACGATCATTTCGCTGGCGATCGTCGATCAGCTAAAATACTGTTGGCATACGGCCCACGACGCTATTTCTCAAAAAAAAATATGCGTCGATTTCGTGCACCAGAATACCGTGTGAGATCTTTGTTTGATCCATTGGCCACATTGCCAAATCCTGTCGATTGGATGTTGCGCTGTGACATTAAATCATTCGAGGCTTCAGTTAGAGCTCTGCGAGAAGTACTACTACTTGATAAAAAAGCAGATGTGCTGCGTGATCATGAAAACAGCCGTATAATGATAGATACTCCTCAGGGGCTAACGCCATTATTGAATCTGTCTGAGGGATATAAATCTGTTGTATCAATGGCTGTCGATATTATCCGCGAACTACTGACTCACTACGATAACCTTGAAAATGCAAGTGCGGTAGTTTTGATAGATGAAATTGAGACACACTTGCATCCTCGTTGGAAAATGTTGATTATTCAGAGACTTCGCCAGGCCTTCCCTAAAGTGCAGTTCATTATCACCACGCATGACCCACTGTGTTTACGTGGCATGTATCAAGGTGAGGTATTTGTGCTAAAAAGGGATCATGAAACTGGGCGAATAAATTCTCTTGAAAATTTACCTGATGTTCGTGGAATGCGGGCTGAACAGATCCTGACTTCAGAGTTTTTTGGTCTAGGGTCTACTGATCCAGTCACTGATGCAAAGTTAATTCGATACCAAGCTCTCTCTTCAGATGCCCACAGAACAGAAGGCGATACAGATGAAATGAAACGCTTGCAAGAAGAAATCTCTAACTCCATGAATGTAGGCGACTCTCTACAGCAACAACTCATGAACGATGCATTTAGAAAAGCCAATATTGATCCTCTGGCTCCTATTGATAGTTTCAGTAAATTATCGCGTCATAACCTGATAGAAGACCTTGTCTCTGTCATCACAAATATTGAGAGTAATCACAAGGAAGATCCTCTGGAGAATAAGGATTGATTTTTATAACTCGCTCAGACCCACCACTTTCCTTAGACTTAACTAAGGACACTAGTGCCGCATCAAAAGAACTCACGAAAGCTGAGAATCACCTGATACTCGAGGGCACACCGTTGCCTGTAAAAAAATTCAAAGCGTATTCGACAATTGAAGTGCGTGACGCATTGAAGGATTTGTTTCATGGCAAATGTGCTTACTGTGAGAGTCAGATTGCGGGATCAAGTCAGACCGACATTGAACATTATCGACCAAAAGGTGCCGTAAAGGAAAAAAAAGACCACCCTGGTTATTGGTGGCTTGCCATGAATTGGAAAAACCTGGTTTTAAGTTGCATGCATTGCAACCAATCCCGTCGGCAGTTAATACTTAGTTCAGACTTAAGTGAAGAGGAAATACGCCAAGCAATCACTAACAATGACTTACAAACCACTGGCAAAAAAAGTTCATTTCCAACCAAGGATGATAAATGGATTCAAGACAATCACGAAGATATTAGCACAGAAAAGCCATTGTTAATCGACCCAACAGTGACTAAACCTGAACCACTTTTTAAATGGAAAGACAATCAACATTTCGCCATAGTAGAAGCTGTGAATGATAACCTAAAAGCCCAAAAAACAATTGAGGTTTTGGGATTGAATCGGCGATGGCTATGCGAGCAAAGGATGACAAAACAAATCATATTATCAATGATTACGATAGATATTAGAGAAGCAATTGAGGACATGCGAAATGCTTCTACCGATGCTGTTGCACAAGCATTCCTTACTTCTATTAAACGAGATATTAATAAACTAGCAGCTTTAGGCGACTCAAGACAAACCTATGCTGCAATGGCACGAAACTACCTGTCCAAAGTAAAAGATATGCTAAGTAATGCAATTTAAAGTTAATCTCCAAAGATCAGTTGTTAATTGCAATTAGATATTCATAGCAGAACTATTCCTTAAAGTTACTGATCAAAGGGTTTTTATTCCAATTCAAAACTAGCATAAAAGAGGTAAGCGCCAATCAAAGTACAGCCTATACAAATAATTCAAAATAATAGAAACTGTATTTTTAATTTTGAGATTAAACATGAGACGTATAAGGCGCACATCAGCACAATGGCATGAATTACTAAAAAGGTTTGAGGCTTCAAAAATAAAAGCCACAGATTTTTGTCACAAGCATAATATAGACCCCAAGTATTTTTCAAAAAAGAAAAGTGAATATAGAACGAAACTAAATAAAGCTAACAGCTTTGT
>JAESTH010000146.1 GCA_016763695.1 Alcanivoracaceae bacterium | reverse complement strand
TTTAATTTTTTCTAAAAAGCTTAAAAATCCTGGATTGCCGGAGCAATCAGTACGCAAAACTAAAGTATTTACAAAAAAACCGATCAGTGGTTCCAACTCCTTTTTAATACGATTGGCAACGGGTGTGCCAATAACAATATCAGTGTTATTTGAATAGCGTGATAACAGAAGTGAAAAGGCCGCATGAACCAGCATAAACAGTGTGGCATGATTTTCCAGAGCGATAGATTTAAGCTGCTTCAGGATGCTAATATCCAGTTTGAAACCATGCTTTGCGCCATTGAAGGTTTGATAGGTGGGTCGCTCAAAATCTAGCGGCAAACTATGCACTTGTGGTAAATTGGATAATTGTTTTTTCCAATAATTAAGTTGGCGATTAAGGACTTTTCCATGTAGCCAGTTACGTTGCCAGTAAGCATAATCTACATATTGAATAGCTAGGGGTGTCAAAGGGCTTGGTTGACCTTCAAGATTTGAACGATAAAGTTTAACGAACTCAGCAACCATAACACCAATTGACCAACCATCAGACGCAATATGATGCATGTTAAATAACATAACCCCCTCATCATCACTTATCGATAAGTAGCTAACTCGTAACATCAAATCATTACTTAAATCAAATGCTTGCTGAGCATCCTGCGTAATGGCAACCTCAATTGCCTGCTGTTGTGCATCACGGTTTAAAGTCCTTAAATCAGTCTCGTTAATTGTGAATTGAAAATTTTCACGAATGACTTGCGAAGGACCAGTATCTCCATTAACAAAAACAGTACGTAATGGTTCGTGACGTTGGATAATCTGAGTGAAAGCCAATTGTGCGATATCTACCCTAAAATCACCATTAACTTTCATCGCTCCAGGAGTATTATAATGACTGCTGCCCTCATCCATCTGATCAATAAACCATAAACGCTGTTGTGCATAAGATAACTCAATGTTATTATTTCTATCAATGATTTGTATATCTGTAATCTTTTCTTCAGATTCATTAAGATAGTCTATTAATCCTCTTTGTTATTTTTTAAAAGGGCTAGTATTTCAGGCGTCATAGCTCCTTTGGGTGCCTTTATTTGAAGTTTATTATCATTAATAAAAACTTTTATTTTTTGCTTATGTAGCAATTGTAGTAATTCAAAAATCATCATATTTCAAAGTGTTCCATTTCCTGTGGTTCTAATTGTGGGTTGTTATTATCGTTTTTAGTCGTTAACATATCTAAATGTGCAGCAAGCATTGACAGTGTCTTTGACTCAAATAAAGAGTCAATTTTCAAATTAACTTCAAATGTGTTTCTTATGTTTGTCAAGAGTTTTACCGCAAGCAGGGAATGCCCTCCCAGCTCAAAAAAGTTTGCGTTTGCACTGATATTTTTTGGGTTAATTTTAAGTAATTGTGCCCAGATTTCTGCCAAACCACGTTCAATGTCTCCAACAGGTGCCAAATAATCACTTTCCTGACTCGCCATTTCTGGTTTTGGTAAAGCTTCGCGGTCTATCTTGCCATTTGGTGTCAAAGGAAACTGATCTAGCCACATAAATATGGCTGGAATCATATAATCAGGTAAATGATTTTTTAACCTCAAACGAATATTTTTAATCAACTTTGACTTTTCTATTGACGTATCACTTGTAAAATACGCGATCAGCCTTTGTTCTTCTTCAGCCACCATCACTAACGAAGAGTTAACATCCGGATGGGCGGTAAGTTGTTGCTCAATTTCACCCAGCTCAATTCTAAAACCGCGAATTTTGACCTGATGATCAACTCTGCCAATAAATTCTAAATTGCCATCATGCAGATATCTAACTAAATCACCCGTCCTGTATAAACGCACAGTTGTGCCGTCACAAAGCATATGTTGCACAAAACGTTCAGTGGTTAATTCTGGTTGATTCAAATAACCTCGTGCCAGTCCTGCCCCACCAATATAAAGTTCCCCAACTGAACCAGCTGGTAACAATTGCCGGTTATTATCCAGAACAAATAATTGTGTATTGGCAATGGCTTTACCAATATTTACCTGTTGCGCTTTTATAACCGAACTAATTGTTGCGCACACGGTAGTTTCCGTGGGGCCATAGGCATTATAAAAATCATATTTGTCTCCCCATTGTCTACTCAATTGCCTATCAAAAGTTTCGCCAGCAACAATCAGAGACGCAAAGGCGTAATCTTTATTAATATCTAGGTGTTGTAGAATAGCTGGTGGTAATGTTGCATGACTGATGGCATTTAACTGTAGATAATCGGTCAATTTTTCAGGGCTGTAGCGTGTCGATTTTTCACAAATATACAAACTTGAGCCGCTGAGCAATGCCATCAACCACTCTGAGGTGGCCGCATCAAAATTGATTGAGGCAAATAACAATACTCTACTTTTTTCCCTGACTGAAAAATGTGCAATCTGTGCTAAAGCCAGATTGATGGCTCCATGATGTTCAATCATCACTCCTTTAGGCAAGCCTGTTGATCCTGAGGTATAAATAATATAGGCCAGATGATTTGATGTCAGTCCCTTAACAACGGGATTGTGTTCGCTATAATTATCTAAAGTATTGATAAAATCCTTATCATCTAAAATCAACTGTTGTCGTGTATCATCCTGGGTAATCGACAACAAATCCTGTTGAGTTAATACAACAGATAGACCACTGTCGTTTATCATGTGCTCAAGACGACCTTTGGGATAATCTGGATCCAGTGGTAAATAGGCTGCCCCTGCTTTTAAGGTTGCCAGCAAAGCAATCATCATTTCTAATGAACGTTCAACACAAATCCCAACAAAGCTATCAATGTTAACGCCTTGTTCGATTAAGTAATGAGCCAGTTTATTGGCTTTTTTGTTCAATTCTGCATAAGTTAAAGATTGTTCTGCGAATACAACAGCTATATTGTCTGGGGTATTTCCAACTTGTTGTTCAAAAAATTGATGAATACACAACTGTTGTGGATAGTCTGTTTTGGTATCATTGAGCGTGTATAACAGCTGCTGTATTTGTTTGTCACTAAGTAAGGGTAAATTCCCAATTGGTGTGCTTAAATCCTCAACACAACTGACCATGCCGTCAATGATAATATATAAATGCTCTGCTATTTGTGCCAGCCTCATTTCATCAAAATGACTGTGTTTTGCTGATAACTTTATATTCAACTTGTTCTCAATAATCACGGCCATAACAGATAAGTTGTAGTTGGCTTCCTCATATACTTCAAATTGAGAGATATTCAGTTGTTCATCATTTTTAGCAGTAAAGGCATTTTCTTCTATGGGGTAATTTTCAAAGACAAACAGGCTTTCTATCAAGGGATTATCAATAGTAAAATCCGTTAAAGCCTGAATTTCCACCAATGGTAGGTAACTGTATTCATTCCTGTTGATTTGTTGTTGATGTAATGTCTTTAACCAGTCGCTTATGGTTGAATCATTTTGCACCTCTGCTTTAACAGGAATGGTATTGATAAACAGCCCCACCATGTCTTCTACCTTGGCTAAACTTGCTGGTCTGCCTGAAACAGTCGTACCAAAAACAACGGTAGTCTCATTACAATACCTGGCTAGTAAATATGACCAGGCTGCCTGTAAAATGGTATTAAGCGTGACTTGAGATGTTTTTGCAATTTCTTCCAGTTTTACTGTTTGCTCTGTACTGAATGCCAGCTTTTCAATAATTTCGCTATGGCTGAGATCTGGATTATTGTGATTGCCTAGATAACATGAGCTTTCAAGGGACGCCAGATCAGCCTGCCAAAACGCTCTGGCCTTATTAATATCCTGATTTGCTAACCATTGGATATAATGTCTATAAGCCATTACTTTTTTAAGCTCAGGCGTCTTGTCATTGTTATAAGCATGATAACAATGCAAAACTTCCTTGAATAACAGCGCAAAACTCCAGCCATCAAGTAATGCATGGTGATTAGTCAATAACATCCGATGTTTATTTTTACCTAAATGCCAAATATTAATTCTTAACAGTGGTGCCCGTTCAACATCAAAACCATTGGCTTTATCAGCAAGGCGTTCATTGTTGATGTGTAGCTTCTGTTGTTGTTCAGGCATATCTGCCAAACAATGCTTCATCCAGGGCAATGTGATTTGTGGGACTATTAATTGCTGAATTTCGCCATCATCTGTTGTGACAAACGCAGTGCGTAAAACATCGTGTCTATCCAGTATTTTTTGCCAGGACTTATGTAGTGCTTCAATATTGACATTGGCATCCAGGCTTAACATCAGTTGGCTTACATAGGAACTTTTATCCAGTGCAGTATGGTATAAAAGACCTTGTTGCATCGCTGTTGCTGGGTAGATATCAGCAATTGTATAATCATTTTGCCAATGATTTAACTGCCCTTGACTAACGCTGCTTAAGGGGAAATCTGATGGTGTCAAACGACCACTATCAGGGCTGATACAATGTTCGACTATCTGTATCAAAGCCTGCTCAAAACTATCAAGAAAGGCCTGTATATCTGCTACGGTATGCTGTTGCTGATTAAAATCAACTCTAAATGACAATCGACTATTTAATACCGCTCCATTAAGAGTTATATTATGTTTGGGTTTTCTCAGAGGGCTAATGGCTTGCCCTACATCCTCGCTGGACATGGCAAAAATATTTTGTGAATCTTCTTTGTTAGAAAGTTGGCCTAAGTAATTGAAAAGTATAGATGAATCATTGCTATTGTCATCAAATGTAAAAGCTGGGTTGATATATTTAAGTAAGCCATAACCTATTCCCTGATTTGGAATGGCGCGATAATTTTCTTTAATCTGGCAAATTAACTCAGGTAATTGCATGGATTCACTTTGCAATAATACAGGGTAAATACTGGTAAACCAGCCGAGGGTTTGAGTTAAATCCAGTTTGTCAGATAAATCCTGTCGCCCATGCCCTTCTAGATCAATTTTTACTGATTTATTTCCTGACCATTTATAAACAGCCAATAATAAACTGGCTAATAATAATTCATTAATCTTGGTACGATAGGCCATTGGTGCTTTATTCAGTAATTGTTCGCTTATGTTTTCATCAAACAACAGTTCTAGCTGGGCAAATCCTGTGCCTAATTGAACAGGGTCTTTTGTTGGAGGTAAACTGGCTATTTTGTGACTGATAATGTCTTGCCAGTATGAACGCTCTACCAACAGTAAATCATTGTTGCTATAGTCATGTAAAAAATGAGCCCAGTCCTGATAAGATGTGGTTTTATTGGCTAATGACAGTGGCTTTCCTTCTCTGTCCTGTTTGTAGAGCTTCTCAATATCATCAAGCAATATACGCCAGGAAACACCATCTATGATTAAATGATGAAATATAAATAGCAGGCGGTATTCCCCTTTGCTATTTTGGCAAAATATTGCACGAAATATAGGCCCATTTTCTATGCATAATGAAGTGTGAAAACCTTTCGCCTGGCCTGTTAATAGATCGAAATTGTCTACCTCAATATGGCCAATGGTCTGTTTGAGCATATCATCAGAATAGTCCTGATAGCCAGCTTGCCAAGATTTTTCCATTTTGTGAAAGCGCAGTCGCAATACATCGTGCCGTTTATACAATTGCTCAACCATTAAATGCAGCAATGACTCTGTAAAATCTTCTGGTGTTTGGTATATTAATGCCTGGTTGTAATGATTAAATGCTTCTTCATTGGTGAAAAATTCATAGGCCACGGGTAATAAAAATTGCTCGCCAGTAACAGGAGTTTGTTTAATAATCAAATTATTGGCTTGAAGG
>JAESTH010000145.1 GCA_016763695.1 Alcanivoracaceae bacterium | reverse complement strand
TCCTGCTCAAGTTTGGGGTCAGCCCTTTATTAATGATGACATAAAACTTATCTACAATATGGGTTTAGATTTAGGTGATGATAAAGAGTTTTATGCTTTTGGTAACTATGGTTCAAAAGAAGTAGATGGCGGGTTTTTCTTTCGAAATCCCAATACCCGTGGTGGTGTTTTTACTGGTGACGGCGGAGCAACACTGTTAATTGGTGATGTTCTAGATGCTGCTGATGGTATTTTAGATGGTTCTGCAGGTTGTCCTGTGGTAGCAATTACCAACAATGTTCCTGATCCTGTTGCATTGGCACAGGTATTTGCTGATCCAAATTGTTTTTCTTTCCAAGAAATGTTTCCTGGTGGCTTCACTCCAAGATTTGGTGGTACTGTAGAAGATTTTTCTACTGCAGTGGGTTTAAGAGGAGAACTGAGTAATGGTTGGGCATATGACATAAGTGGTTATTATGGCCGTAGTTTTGTTGATTTTACTATTAAAAACACTGTCAATGCTTCTTTGGGTCCAAATACACCTACAGAATTCGATCCAGGTGCTTATGAGCAGGTTGATAAAAACTTCAACCTTGATCTTTCCAAAGAATTTGAAGTGGCTAGTTTTTACTCTCCTTTAAATGTTGCAGTGGGTGCCGAATGGCGTCAAGAAGCTTTTACCGTAAAAGTTGGTGATCAAACATCATTCCAAATTGGACCCTATGCTGCGCAAGGTTTCAGCTCAGCTTCCAATGGCTTCCCTGGGTTTTCAAACCTAGCTGGCGGTACATTTAAACGTTCTAATTATGCTGCCTATGTTGATTTAGAAGCAGATGTAACTGAAAAATTATTGTTGGGTGTTGCAGTTAGATTTGAAAATTTTCAAGATTTTGGTACAACAACCAATGGTAAAGTGGTTGGTCGTTACGAATTTACGGATAGTTTTGCTCTACGTAGTGCATTTAGTACAGGCTTTAGAGCACCAACTCCTGGTCAATCGAATACATTCAATGTCTCAACACAATTCAGTGCGACTGGTGAGTTAGTTAATAATGGAACCATTCCATCAACTAATCCAGTGGCCATTTCTAGAGGTGGTAAGCCACTTGATGCTGAAGAGTCAACTAACTTCACTTTTGGTGTTGTTATGGATATAGGTCCTATTGAGTTAACAGTGGATTATTTTGCTATTGATTTAGATGATCGTTTAACTTTATCTCAAGACAATGCATTAACCCAAGATGAAGTTGATGTCTTGTTAGCGTCAGGCATTACCAGTGCTGCCAACTTAAGAAACTTCCGATTTTTTACCAATGGTTTTGATACTGAAACTCGTGGAGTTGACATAGTAGCTACATATTCAACTGAAATTGGTAATGGCAATACAGATTTTGTATTATCATTTAACCACACAGAAACAGAAGTCGTTCGTATAGATAGCTTTACCGATCCAATCACTGGAGAAGTTGGCACTCTACTGGGTGGTGAAAGAATTATTGAACAAGAAAGAGGTCTACCTGAGACTCGTTGGAATTTCTCTGTTAACCACATGGTTGGTGATTGGAGATTCTTGGGTCGTTTAAATCATAATAGTGGTTATTATGGAACGGATAATAATATATTTGTAGGCGACAATGCTAGTTTAGACCTTGAGTTGGCGTATTCTTACAATGATAACATTACTATTACTCTTGGTGCACAAAATGTAACTGATGAGTTTCCAGATGAAATATTTGGTACTTTAGATGGTCAACCTCATTTGGGCAGTGGCTCTGGTGCTAGGTATGACCAAAATTCACCATTGGGTTTTGGTGGTGGATTCTACTACCTAAGATTCCGTTACGAGTTATAAGTTAGGCAGTTATGTTTAAAAAAATAAACATAGATTATAAACTGTTATTAAAGGTGCCTGCTGTTGTTCAGCGGGCATTTTTTAATAGATTACTAAAGTAAAAAACACAATGTTATGCGTGTTTTGGAACTTACAGAACAACAAAACATAAATATAGATAATAGAGAGAGAACAATGCAAATAGGCACAAAAATTGTTAAATTCAGTAAGTCTCTGGCTTTAGCCTTAGCTATTGGGGTATCTTCGATGGCTTCTGCACAGCTTGAAGATATTGTCAAAACAGGCGAAGCAAAGGTTAAGGATGGACTAAAATCACAGGCAAAAGTAGATAAAATTGTAGATTCGTCACAAGCACGACTGGTAGAGTTTAGAAGCTTGGTAAAACAGGTAGATGGCTTAAAAGTTTATAATAATCAACTTTCAACTCAAATTGAAAGCCAATTACAGTTGATTGAAAAATTTGAAGATTCGACTGCACAAGTGGCATTAATAGAACGACAAATGTTACCACTTATTATTAAAATGGTTGAAAGTCTCGGTCAATTTGTTGATTTGGATCTACCTTTTCATGAACAGGAGAGAGCAGAAAGAATCCTATTCTTGGAAGAAAGTATAGAAAGATCTGATGTTGATATCTCAGAAAAATTCAGACAGGTACTGGAAGTCTACCAAATAGAAAATGAATATGGCCGCAAGATAGATTCATACTCACAAATTATTACCATTGATGGACAAGAGCAGGATGTCAATGTTTTAAGAGTTGGACGTGTGGCATTGGTTGCACAAACAAAGGACACTAAATTAAGTGCGGTCTATGATAAGGCAACTAAAAAATGGCTTGTTCTGGATAATGGACTCTATAGAAACTCGGTGAAAAATGGCATTAAGATGGCAAACAAGCAAGCCTCTATTAGTGTAATGACCTTACCAATTCCAGCTCCTGAGGTGGCAAAATGATGAGAATATCTAAAATAATTACAATTTCAGCACTATTATTTGCAACATCCACAATGGTTGTTGCGGCTGAGCTGCCATTGTCCATGACTGAATTATTGAATAAGGTTAAAGCTGGACGAACTGCGGATAGTCAGGATAACAAAAAAAGAGAACAAGAGTTTATTAAACAAAAACAACAGCAAGAGCGACTCATTCGTGAAACCAAAGCTGAAATAGCGGCATTGGAACAAAAAGCAGCAGCTATGGAAGTTAAGTTTAATGATAACGAATTAATAGTAGAAGAGAAAAGAAAACAGCGAGATGAAAGATTAGGTTCATTAAAAGAACTTTTTGGGCATTTAACTTCAACCGCAGGTGAGTTAAGAGGTCGCTTTGAAAATTCTATTACAACAATGCAATATCCAGGTCGTGTCAAATTTTTAGATAGTCTGATTAAAAAGATGAACTCATCAACAGATTTACCATCAATGGAAGATATTGAAAAAGTCTGGTTTGAAATGCACAGAGAAATCACAGAATCAGGTCGTGTGGTTAAATTTAATGCAAAAGTTGGGGTTTCTGGGCAACAGGAAGTCGTTAGAGTTGGTGTGTTCAACATGGTTTCGAATGGCAAATATCTGGAATATAAAGCGGAAACAGGAGCCCTTACAATACTGGCAAGACAACCTGATGATTATCTGGAAGGTGCCACTGATTTGCAAAAGGCCTCATCAGGAGTCACACCATTTGGTATTGATCCAACTGGTCCATCGGGAGGTAGTTACTTAACAGCCTTGATTAACACCCCAACGCTAGTAGAAAAATGGCATGAAGGTAAATTAGTGGGCTATATCATATCTGGAGTTGCAGTATTCGGCATATTATTATCGCTATGGAGATTTATAATTTTAGGTGGAGTTTCTGCAAAAGTAAGAAAACAGATAAAGACTGATACCTTGTCCGATGATAACCCATTAGGTCGTGTCTTAATGGCCGCTGAGTCAAATACAAATGCGGATGTGGAAACACTGGAGTTAAGACTTGGAGAAGCCATACTAAAAGAAAGAACTGCGATTAACAGTTCGTTGCCTTTACTGAAAATAATCTCAATGGTAGCACCTTTGTTGGGTCTGTTAGGAACGGTAACAGGTATGATTTTGGTGTTCCAGGCAATAACCATATTTGGTGCAGGTGACCCCAAACGCATGGCTGGTGGTATCTCTGGAGCGTTAGTAACAACAGTATTAGGATTGGTGGTAGCAATTCCTATTCTTTTATTACATACCTTCCTGAGTGGTAAAGCGAAAAGTATTATGCATGTACTGGAAGAGCAAAGTGCGGGCATATTGGCCGAAAGAGCAGAGAGAAAATAATAGGAGTATAGCATGCTTATATTTTTACAAGATGTATTTGAGGCTATAGATAACTTCTTTAATAAGGGTGGTCCTGTGCTATTTGTGATAGCAGGAACGACCTTTATCATGTGGGCTATGATTTTGGATAAATATTTATATTTGAGATTTAGTTACAAACATGATTTTGCAAAAGTCCTAAAGATCTGGACGTCACGTAGTGAGCATAAATCATGGAATGCACATGCAATTAGAGAAAAATTGATCTCTGAAGTACAAGAGAAAATAAATAAAAACATACCTGTGATTAAAACCTTAATCGCCCTGTGTCCATTATTGGGATTATTAGGTACAGTAACAGGTATGATTGAAGTTTTCTCAACATTAGCAATTACTGGCGGTGGCGATGCAAAATCAATGGCCAGCGGTGTCTCAAAGTCAACGATTCCAACAATGGCAGGAATGGTAGTAGCTTTGAGTGGTGTGTTTGCTAATACTTTTGTTACTCAATTAGCCGATAAAGAAAATAATTTAACTGAGGAGCATTTAACCTTCGAAGACTAATTGTTGAACAAATAGCCCCATAGATTTACAATTTCGGCGTTGAAAAATGTTCATTGATACCTATCAAATCACATTTTCTGCCTTGAACTTGTAAATCTATGAAGCTAATTGAGACAACAATAATACATTTGAAAAGTAAATACTCTAATTATGAACGAACAAATAAAAGAGAAGAACTATGCGTAGAAGTTTTATTTCTGAATCTGCAGGTGAAGAAGAAGGGGCAATTGATTTGACTCCCATGTTAGACGTGGTGTTTATCATGCTTATATTCTTTATTGTGACTGCAACATTTATTAAAGAATCGGGAGTCGAAGTCAATCGTCCCGAAGCCAGTACGGCCAATCAAAAAGATGACACAACAGTATTAATAGCCATTAGTGCGGATAATTCAATATGGATGGATAAACGTAGAATTGATATCAGGTCAGTCAAGGCAAATGTTGAAAGACTGCATGCTGAAAATCCTGAGGGTGGTGTGGTTATCCAGGCTGATGAATTAGCATCAGTGAAGACATTTACATCTGTATTAGATTCGGCAAGACAGGTAGTAGGCAACTCTAAAGTATCTTTGTCAACCACCAGCAAATAGGAGCGAGCATATGGTTATTAAAAGAGCCATTATCACATTGCCATTGGCATTTGTGATTACGGCAGCATTAATCTTTCTTATGGTTGCATTAATTGAATATGGTGAGGAAAAGATGGACAATGAAAAGCGCATGAAGATGCCTGATATTTTCATGCCAGAAACCGAGCTCATGGTCAATCGTGAAGTGCAAAAGCCAGAGAAGCCACAGGTGGATGAACAACCGCCACCAGATATACCACAGCAAGACTTTGATCAAGTTGATGCAGATTCGCAGATTGGAGCTATTAATGCTCCTGATAGTATGACAGCAGATTTGGACTTAAGTATTGGTACTGGTCTGTCAGCTTCAGATGGTGAATTTTTGCCGATTGTAAAGGTAGCGCCACAATACCCTTCGCGAGCATCTTCGCGTGGTATAGAGGGTTATGTTTTGTTAGAATATACCGTAACAAAGCAGGGTACAGTACTTAATCCAGTAGTTATTGAAGCAGTTCCTTCCAAGATATTTAATAAAGCAGCTATTAGTTCAGCACTAAGATATAAGTATAAACCACGTGTTGTTGATGGGGTGCCAGAGGATGTCAAAGGTGTGAGAACAAAAATAACCTTTAAGTTGGCAGATGATTAATGATGAGTATAATTATGAACAAAACGACAAATAAAATAAAATTAGTATTAATCATAATAAGTATTCTTTTTTCTTCAATGAGTTTATCAGCGCGTGGTGAAAAACAAAAAGCCACGGGTGCAATTGATGCTAAAACCTTCGAAAAATTGATGAAAGCTCAAGAACTAACTGAAGCAGGTAATCATGATGAAGCTTTAGCTGAACTTGATGTATTAAAGAACAAGGGGAGAATCAGTGGTTATGGTAAAGCACAAATGTGGAATTTTTATGCATTTATTTATGCATCAAAAGAAGACTATGCGAATGCCATACGTGCCTATACCGAGGTCATTGCAATAGAAGAAACGCCAGAGGCATTAGCATTACAGGCAAAATACACTATTGCTCAGTTAAATTTTCAGTTAGAACAATTTGATTTATGCATCAATTATATGAATGAATGGTTACAGTCCACAGTGAAGGCAACGCCAACGGCGCATATTATGCTGGCGCAAGCTCATTATCAGTTAAAAGATTATGATAATGCACTGGTCAATGTTGATAAGGCGGTCACTTTAGAAACACAAGCTGGTAGAAAAGTAAAAGAAAACTGGCTGCGCTTAAAATCAGCATTATATTATGATAAAGGCGACTATGTTAATACAGCCAAAACTTACGAGCAATTGGTACAGTTATATCCGAAGACAAATTACTTAAAACAACTGGCAGGCATGTACGGTGAATTAGGTAAAGACAATCGGAGGTTGGCGGTATTTGATTCTATTTATCTAAATGGCAACTTGAAGAAAAGTGGTGATATTTTAAATCTGGCCTATATGTATTTAGGTCAAGATGTTCCATATAAAGCGGCAAAGATAATTGAAAAGGGCATGAATGATAAAATCATTGAGCGTAATCGAAAAAATGTTGAGACCTTGGGTAATGCCTGGGCACAAGCTAATCAGCATGACAAGGCTATTCCTGTATTAGAAGAAGCTGCTAAATTATCAGATGAGGGTAAGTTGTTTGCTAGACTAGCGGGTGTTTATTTTGATGCAGGTGATTATCAAAAGTCAGCTAATGCAGCAAAAAGTGCGGCAGAAAAAGGTGGTTTAAAAAATCCAGGTAACAATTACTTATTGATGGGTATGTCTTATTCAAATATTAAGAAGCACCATAAGGCATTACAGGCATTTAGATTGGCTAAAAAAACCAAATCCATTTTAAGAGATGCCCGTGCTTGGGAGAAACATACCTTAAGAGAAATTAAATTAATCGAAGATCTGGAAAAAAGTCAATTTGAGTTAGAAGAGAAAACTAGAAAAACTTTGGAATCTAAGGAAAATAATAAAGAAGTTTGAACGATAGTTTGTAATTGCTCACCCCGTCTTTCCCGCGAAGGCGGGATTTATTGGGAAAGAGACTGGCTTAACTGAGAATAATCAGTAAAATTTGTGAGATTACCGCCTACGCGGTAATGACCTGAGGACTGAACAGTTACGATATTTTAATGAAAAATAAAGCTGAACCGATAATGGTTTGGCTTTTTTTATTGGTGAATTTAACATAATTTCGCTAAGTTAAAGAGCATATAGATGGTAAAAAAGACAATTTTAT
>JAESTH010000144.1 GCA_016763695.1 Alcanivoracaceae bacterium | reverse complement strand
TTTAGATTTATTGGTGGTACAAGAACTATTTATGACCGAAACAGCCAAAATGGCTGATGTGGTATTACCTGCGGCTTCTTTTCTGGAGAAGGATGGTACATTTACCAATGGTGAGCGTCGTATACAGCGTGTCAACAAAGTTGTAGAACCCTTATCTGGCACTAAAGCGGATGGACAAATCATGACCGATATTATGAATAAAATGGGTTATGAACAAAAAGACTATCACCCCGATTGGATTTTGGCTGAGATTGCACAGATCGTGCCATTCTTTGCGGGGGTACAATGGTCAAAACTAGGGAAAAATGGTATGCAGTGGCCCGTCTCAAAATCAGGTGAGGAAAGCACAATATTGCATCAGCAGACATTTAAACGTGGGCTGGGGCATTTTGAATTTCACCCATTTGTTGAGAGCAATGAAATCATCAAGCACGCTCAAGATTACCCTTTTATTTTGACCACTAATCGAAAGCTGGAGCACTACAACTGTGGCACCATGACTAGGCGAACACAGAATGTTGAATTGTTAAGCGAAGACACCATTTTGATTAACCCCAAGGATGCCGAGTCACATCAAATTAAACAGGGAGACTTAATCTGTGTTGCCTCGCCTCGTGGCAAGGTGGATATACGAGCAAATATCAGCAATGAGGTTAAACCAGGAATACTGAGCACTACTTTTCATTTTCCTGAAATTATGGTCAACAATCTCACATCTGATGAACACGATGCAGATGCCAAATGTCCAGAATATAAAGTTGTGGCAGTGAAAATTCGCAAGAGTAAAGGCCAGCATAAAATATTAGCACAGGCATAATGAATCATAACAACCCACTAACCCGTGGGTTTTGGCAAAACTTAGTTGACAATAAAATTGGCACAACCATTAGCCTGATCGCCTATTTTAAACAAAGTATCATGGCAACCCTGTTTTTGCTGATTTATTTCCTTATCTGGAATCACTTTATTCCTATACAAAATCAAATCATCTTTTCCGCCATTGCCTCCAGCGCCTTTCTAACCTTTATCAGTACCAGTATTTACGATTCCTTAAGTAAAAAAATAATTGGCGGACAACTGGTGGGCATTATTATCGGTGTCTCTTTATGGTATTTATTGCAATACACACAAAATAATTTGCCAAAATTATCAAATGAAATATTCATTGTGTTTTTATCATTATCAGCAGGACTTGCACTTTTTTTTATGGCTGTACTTAATTTAGAACATCCTCCAGGAGCTGGTACTGCTATGGCATTTGTCTTTAATAAGAACAGCCCCGCAGTTAATGATTTTTTCTTTATTATTATCTGTGCCAGCCTATTGGCATTAACCCATATGTTATTAAAAAAACACCATTTAATTAAGAACCTTGAAGGCCGAGATGTCACAAACAAAAAGGCCAGTAAACTTTCAAGAATTTCTCAATATTTTAAAAAAAAGTAACTACTGGTTAGTCATATTAAACAGCCAGCCTAAATATTGCAAATATTCGATTAACGAAGATATATTGAACAATATTTCAGCACTGCCTATATTAATTTATCCAAGATTTAGACTTGGCACTCTTCGCCAGCCAGACAAGAAATACGGCAATAACAATCACCATTATTGGCATAATCATACCACCTGGACCAAATACAGCAAAGCTGTCCATAATAAAAAAAGCATTGTACATTTGTACGAGTATGGCAAGTAAAGAAACAATTAATACAGGTAACGCCAACGATTTTTTTAACAACAATAAAACACTACCAATCAAGCCGCCAAACACAGCAATAGCAAAAGCAGCATTAGCCCATGCTGGTGTCGCATTGTGAATTTCCTGTTCAACAAATGGCATTGCTGCCAAGGCTGCGGCTGATAATGTCATGGTATTAATATAAGCCCATACACCCATTGCATCCCATATCACGGCAACAGTTGCCACCATATAAAACCATGCAGGAATTTTTATAGAGTTACTCATTACTTCTCCCCTTAAATTTAAATCTCATAAATTGTAGCAAAGATTAAGGGATAGGGCAATTTCTCTGCTAAATTTCATTCTTCTATGAAATATTCAAGCTTGGCATATATAATGATAGCAAATATAATTAAAGGAGGGTTTATATGGGCGTAATTGCAATTGTTGTTTCATTAATATTGTTAATGTATTTTGCCTATCGAGGTGTATCGGTTATCATTTTAGCCCCATTGCTGGCGATGTTTGCCGTTGTATTTGCTGGCGAGTCCTATCAAATCATGGGCATATATACTCAGGTTTTCATGAAAGGTGCCGTATCTTTCATTGCCAAGTATTTTCCTATCTTTTTACTCGGCGCCATATTTGGTAAATTGATGCAGGATTCTGGCTCTGCAAAATCTATCGCCCGCACCATAATCAAAACCATTGGTGAGAAACACTCCGCGCTTGCTATTGTTATTTCCTGCGGATTATTAACCTATGGTGGTATTTCTGCATTTGTGGTCGCCTTTGCAGTCTATCCTTTGGCCGCAGCTTTATTTAAAGAAGCCAATTTACCCAAGGTCTATATCCCTGCAACCATAGCATTGGGAGCCTTTACTTTCACCATGACCTGTCTGCCTGGTACCAATCAGATACACAATATCATTCCTGGTTCTTATTTTGGCACCAATATTTATGCTGCACCGATTATCGGAATTATTTCAGGGCTGATAATAATGGTGCTTGGCGTATTGTGGATCAATTTTCGTATCCAGCAGTCTTTAGCAGATGGTTATGGAGATAACCACAGCAATGAACCAGAAATCAGTGATGAAGGCAGCTTGCCACACTTTTTTATTGCCATACTGCCCATAATTATTGTTATTGCCACTAATTTTTTATTCACACTGGTTTTAATCCCCATGTGGGATACCAGCTATTTAGCTAGTGAAAAGTTTGGCGAAATCAACGCCAATAAACTCACAGGCATTTGGTCAATGATCATTGCCTTATTGGCTGCCAATATTTTTGTATTGTTACTCAATCTAAAAAAATTCAAAGATATCAATAAATCCTTAACCGAAGGTGCTATGGGTTCTATGTTGCCAACTTTCAATACTGGTTCAGAGGTTGGTTATGGTGCGACCATTGCTTCTCTGGCTGCTTTTGCCATTGTTAAAGAGGCTGTTGTCAATATATCACCAGGTAATCCTTTGATTTCTGAAGTGGTGGCAATCAATGTATTGGCAGGCATTACTGGATCTGCCTCGGGCGGCTTAACCATTGCACTTGGGGCATTGGGAGACACCTATAATCAGTTGGCACAAACTGCCAACATCCCCCCAGAGTGGATGCACAGACTGGCATCCATGGCCTCGGGGGGATTTGACAGCTTACCCCATAATGGTGCAGTGATAACTTTACTCACCATCTGTGGTTTATCACACAAACAGTCTTACAAAGATATTGCCATGGTTTCATTGGTCATTCCAGTTATTATGGTTTTCAGTATGGCATTTATATTGAGTATGATAAGATAAATGACATTAAAGACATTAGGTAAACATATATGAGGGGTAGTTCAATGTTTTGGGTTCTGGTAGGGGTCGTTGTCGCCATTGGAGTATGGCTCGTTTCTCTTTATAATGGTATGGTGAAACGCCGAAACCATGTGGAAGATGGCTGGAGTGGTATTGATGTACAGTTAAAGCGCAGGCACAATCTTATACCTAACCTAGTCAACACCGTTAAAAAATATGCATCCCATGAAAAAGAGGTGATGGAATCAGTAACTAAACTGAGAAATGCATCCACAGGTTCTCAAAACACATCTGCCAATCAGGAACAAAAAATTAGTCATGCCCTAAGCGGTTTAATGCTACAGGTTGAAGCTTATCCTGATTTAAAAGCCGATGCTAATTTTAAAGATTTACAACAGCAACTCGCTGAAATTGAGTCTGACATTCAATATGCTCGTCGTTATTATAATGGTGCTGTGCGTGAGTATAATACTTCTATCCAGTCATTTCCTGCGGTTTTGATAGCGCAAAAATTTGGTTTTCAGGAAGCCGAGTTTTTTGAGCTGGATGATAATGATGTGGCCAGAGAAGTTCCTAAGGTTAATTTTGAGTAAACTCACGATGAAAATCTATTCACTTTTATTTTTACTGCTATGCTTATCTACAAATGTTTTAGCTGAGGAAAAAATCCTTGATTTTCATTCCAGAATAAGCGTACTTGATAATGGCGATATTCATGTTACTGAAAAAATCAAAGTAAATGTAGAAAACCACAATATCAGACATGGTATCTTTAGATCAACTCCAACGGTTTATTATGGTGTCTTTTTTACCCATAAAAACACCGATATTATCATTTTAAAAACCCGACTAGATGGAGAATGGGTTAAACATCATCAAGAAAACCTATTAAATGGCATCAGAGTCTATCTTGGTTCAAAAAATGAATATGTCAGCAAAGGTATACATACTTATGAAATAGAATACATTGCTAAAGGGCAAGTGATTGATTTGGCAAAAAGCAATGGCATTTACTGGAATGTAACGGGAACAGACTGGGATTTTCCTATTATCAGGGCTCGTGCTGATATTTATATGCCTAATGCCAGTGATATAAATATTCTCACACATGAGGCTTGGACAGGCTATAGTGGTAGCACCAATAAGGATTATCAAGCCGCAATTTACAATGACTATATTCGTTTTGAAACCAATAGACGACTCAATCCAGGACAAGGTTTAACTATTCAGGCAAGCTGGCCTCAAGGCTTAATCACCCAGGCAAGTGGTAAAACATGGATATTTATTAGCAACAACTTCTTGTGGATTTTATCGGTCATAATGCTATTTCTCTATCCTTTATACTTTTACCAAACCTGGAAAAAAGTGGGAATAGACCCACCCAAAGGAGCTGTTTTCCCAATCTTCTCGCCACCAAATAACATATCACCTGCTGCCATGCGTTTTGTAGAAAAAAAGTACTATGATACCAAGGGTTTTTCTGTTGCTATCATGAATACGGCGGTAAAAAAACACATCAGTATTGAGCAACTTTCAAAAAAGAAATATATACTAACGAAAATGTCTGCCGAAAATAACAGGTCATTATCAAATGGTGAAAAAACGGCATATAAATATTTATTTAAAAACAGAAAAACAATAACAATTGATGCAAGCTATGACAGCACGATTAAAACGGCCAATAATTTATTAAAAATCAGCATCACTGACGAACACAAAGATGCCTGTTATCGAAATAATATCAAGGCCTGGGTTTTGGGTGTCTTAATGAGCTTATTGATGGTATTTATTAACTGGGGACATTTTTTCAACTTTTCCAGCTATGCTATCCCCTTTCTTATCATGCCTGTTGCTGCCATTATTATTTCAGCCTTAGCAGTTGGCTTATTAAAGAAGACTTTTCAGAAAGCTTTAGCCGTCATTATTCCACTACTGGTATTAATATTTGCCCTAAAAGCACAAATTGAAAATATTTACAGTGCCTATATTGTGCTGGTTATTTTAATGGTCTTCATCAATGCCCTTTTTTATTACCTTATTCAGGCCCCTACCGTATTTGGTCGGAAATTATTGGATAAAATTGCCGGTTTTAAAATGTACCTGTCCACAGCTGAACAGAATCGCTTAGAACTGATGCACCCACCTGAAATGACACCCGAATTATTCGAAAAGTATCTACCATATGCTTTAGCCTTGAGCGTCGAGAATAGCTGGTCAGAACAGTTCAATAAAGCCATGATCGCCCAAGGCAAAGACACAAAGAGCTATCGGCCTGGCTGGTATGTTGGCAGCAATTACTCAAGCTTTGATTTTGCTTCCACAGCAACCGCAATAGGCGCTGGACTTGCCAGCTCGGTTGTTTCTGCTGCAACTCCCCCATCATCAAACTCCAGCGGTGGATTTAGTGGTGGTGGCTTTTCTGGTGGCGGTGGCGGCGGTGGCGGTGGCGGTGGTTGGTAAACACCTTTTTCAATACCTTATCCAACTAATAATTAGCATCTGACCGAGAAAGGAATCGTAGCGAGGGAAAGTCTGGTTTGAAGCAAAATATTTCATTATTTAAAGAGAATAGCTGGCTATTTGACGAAAATAATGGGATATTTTGATCAAATCCAGCTTTTCCGTAGTAGATTACTTCTTTCTCGGTCAGGCACTATTAACTTAAAAGAGAGAAATATGCGACAAATTCAGTTTTACTTTGCCCTGATCATTCTAGTGGTCTTCAATTCAGCTTGTACCCAAGCAAAAAAGCCGCAACATAACAGTGTGCTTCAGGAGAAAATAATAATAGGCAAGGACTATCATTCCTTTGCTAATACCGATGAAGTAGTGGTGACCCACGTGACTTTAAACTTAGACATTGATTTTGATGAACAAAGCATTCATGGCAATAACTGGCTATTTTTTCAACGCAAAAATGACCAAGTAAAACAGATTATTTTGGATACCAGAGATTTAACCATATTAAATGTAAAAACTAAAAGTGGTGAAGAATTTACGCCTCTTACATGGAGCTGGGGACAAAAAGATAAACTGCTGGGACAGGCATTGGTTATTGAATTACCTGAAAGTGAAAAGCAGCCCATTATTATTGAATATAAAACATCACCATCAGCAACTGGATTACAATGGCTGACACCAGAACAAACCAGTGGCAAGAAACACCCTTTTTTATATTCTCAATCAGAAGCCATTCATGCACGCAGCTGGATACCATTACAGGACTCCCCAAAAGTAAGACAGACTTATTCGGCAAAGGTCAAAATCAATCGTAAACTACGTGCAGTGATGAGTGCTAACAATGACCCAAAAGCAACCACCAAATTCTCATCTTTCAGTTTCAACATGCCACAGGCCATTCCATCCTATTTGATTGCACTGGCTGTGGGCAACCTGGAATATAGTGCCATCAGTCACCGTAGCGGCGTGTGGGCAGAGCCCTCGGTCATCACTAAGGCCACACAAGAGTTTGAGGACACCGAAAAAATGATTCAGGCTGGAGAAGCCCTGTATGGAAAATACGCCTGGGGAACATATGATTTACTTATTTTGCCACCAAGCTTTCCATTTGGTGGTATGGAAAACCCCAGGCTGTCTTTTATCACACCAACGGTAATTGCTGGCGATAAATCGCTGGTATCATTAATTGCCCATGAACTGGCACACTCCTGGTCAGGAAATTTGGTCACCAATGCCAGTTGGAGAGACCTGTGGCTGAATGAAGGCTTCACCACCTATTTTGAATCACGCATCACCGAAGCTGTTAAAGGGCTAAGCGTAAAAAATATGGAAGCCGTTTTATCCTATCAGTCACTTCTTGCTGAAATGGCAGAATTATCAGAAAAAGATCAAAAACTGGCATTGGATTTACGTGGACAAGATCCAGATGATGCCTTCACCAATGTTCCTTATGATAAAGGCAGAATGATGCTAGACTGGTTGGAAAGTAAATTTGGTAGAACGCGATTTGATTATTTTGTAAAAAATTATTTTAACCACTTTGCCTTTCAAAGTATAACCACCGAAGATTTTGTCGATTACCTGGATAAAAACCTGCTACAAAAACACCCAAAAACAGTCTCAATATCAGAAGTCAAACAATGGATTTATCAGGCAGGAATACCAAATAGCGCCATAATACCCACTACCGATTTATTTAAAAAAATTGATATCCTAAGCGCTCAATGGCTAAACAACCGACTTTCAGTACAACAGTTACCAACTAAAAACTGGAGCACACAAGAGTGGCTTTATTTCCTGAATAACATGCCAAAAAAATTCAAGCTATCCAGAATGCAAGAACTGGATAAAACATTTAACCTAAGCAACTCCCATAATTCTGAAATTGCCCATATCTGGTTTTTATTGAGCATTAAATATAATTATCAAGTGGCCTTCAACAATATGCAGAAATACCTCATAAAAATCGGCAGGAGAAAACTGATTGTGCCACTGTATAAAGAACTAGCAAAAACCAACAAAAACAAACAGTGGGCTAAAGAAGTTTACCAGATAGCCCGAAGAGGTTATCACAGTTTAGCTCAGGTCACTATTGATCAGGTTTTCAATTAAAAAAGCCAATATGACAGCTTACATTTTATAAAAATATGCATTTTTATTAAATAACATCAATTATTCGTAAAAAAATGACTAATAACTTGTTAAATATACCGTGCATATATTAAAATCGCCGGCTCGTTGGAGCAGACCAGTGTTATATTGTGTCTGAATGATTAAAATTACAGAGGAAATCATGGTAACAATTAGATTATCACGTCATGGCTCTAAAAGAGCACCATTTTATCACATAGTAGCAGCAGACAAACGTATGCCTCGTGATGGACGTAACTTAGAAAGACTGGGATTCTTTAATCCTGTTGCACGTGGACAAGAAGAAAGACTAAGACTTGACCTAGAAAGAATTGAACACTGGGTTTCAAAAGGTGCTCAAGTTTCAGATCGTGTAAAAACTTTGCTTAAAGAAGCAAATAAAGCAACGGCTACAAAAGAAACTCAAGACGCTGCTCAAGACGCTGCTTAAGACGCATGAATAAGGATGGTCGGATATTAATTGGAAAAGTATCCGGCTGTTTTGGTGTTAAAGGATGGCTTAAGATTTTTTCTTATTGCGATCCCAGAGAGAATATTACAGTTTATAAAAGTTGGATAGTTGGAAACAGGCAATTTGATTCAATAGAATCAAAGAAAAATGGCAAATTAATAGTTGCCAAGCTGAAGGGAATTGACGACAAAGAAACCGCTCAAACACTGTTAGGTCAAAGCGTAGAAATAGAGAAACAACAACTTTCTCAACTGAATTCAGATCAGTACTACTGGCACGATTTAGTTGGCCTGGAAGTCACTAATATCGAAGGCATTAAATTCGGCAAGATTAAAAGCATGCTGGAAACAGGAGCCCATGATGTGATTATCCTTGAAGGTGACAGAGAAAGGTTGATACCTTATATAATTGATGAGCCCGAAAGCACAACGGTTATAAAAGTCGATTTGAAAGAACAAACCATGTTGGTAGATTGGCATGAGGATGACTGATGACAGTAAGCATCAAATTCACAGTGATCTCCATCTTTCCCGATATGGTAAAAGATGTACTTTCCTACGGTGTTATTGGTAAAGCGATAGACTCGGGGCTAATTGAATTAGAAACGTTTAACCCCAGAGATTTTAGCCAAGATAAACACCACAGGGTTGATGACCGCCCCTTTGGAGGCGGTGCAGGAATGGTCATGATGTATGACCCCCTTGCCAGAACTGTTGATTTTTTAAAACAACAGGATAACAGTTTAAAATTAAGTTTCCTTAGCCCACATGGAAACACACTTGATCAAAGCACAGTGAATAAACTTGCCGAAACAAAGCATATAGTTCTTCTGTGTGGCCGCTACGAAGGTATAGACCAAAGATTTATAGATAAATATGTAGATAATGAAATTTCATTAGGGGACTTCGTTATCAGTGGTGGGGAACTGGCAGCAGCCGTTATTATTGATGCAGTAGCCAGACAGATACCTCATGTATTGGGCGATGAAGAGTCAGCTAAAAGTGATTCTTTTATGAACAAAGCATCAGGAAAAACCCTTTTGGGGTCACCGCAATACACCAGATCTGATGATTTGAAACAACAGGGTGTACCAGATGTATTATTATCTGGCAATCATGCGAATATTGCTAAATGGCGAGAACAGCAGGCATTGAAGATCACCCAGCTAAAAAGACCAGATTTATTGGATGAATAATAAATAAGATGGGCTCAGCCTATCAATAAAAAATATAACATCGTCATTCCTGAACAGTCAGGAGTTTCATGTTTAAAACGGCAGAACCTCTGATTAAATCGTTCAGCTTGCTGAATTTGTAGAATGAAATGTTCTGGATTGTTAACCTTGCCAAAAAAACAGTAATGGCAAGAAATTAGGAAAATCGCAATGAGTGATATAATAAAACAGCTTGAAGCTGAACAGATGGGCAAAGAAATCCCTGTGTTCAACCCAGGTGATACCGTAGTTGTTGGTGTAAAAGTAAAAGAAGGCAAAAGAGAACGTGTTCAGGCATTTGAGGGCGTTGTTATTGCCAAGAAAAACAGAGGCTTAAACCCCGCATTCACAGTACGTAAAATTTCTTACGGTGAAGGCGTAGAGCGTGTATTTCAAACATACAGCCCGATGATCGACAACATTGAAGTTAAAAGACGTGGTGATGTCAGACGTGCTAAACTTTATTACTTACGCAATTTAGAAGGACGTGCAGCAAGAATCAAAGAAAAATTAGCTAACAAAAAGAAGAAGGGAGCATAATCATGGCAAGAGTATGTCAAGTCACTGGGAAAAGACCTGTTACAGGTAACAATGTTCCACACTCATTAAAAAGAACCAAACGTCGTTTCTTACCAAACTTACACAATCATAAGTTTTGGGTTGAAAGCGAAAATCGTTGGGTGAAATTACGCCTTACCACCAAAGGTATGCGTATTATCGATAAAAAAGGCATTGATGCAGTACTTGCTGATTTGCGTAAAAAAGGTTTAAAGGTGTAAATCATGCGTGAAAAAATCAAACTAGTATCTACAGCAACACACGTTGGTGGTAGAAAAGATGGCCAGAAAACAGGTCATTACTACACAACCACAAAAAACAAAAAGACAACTCCAGATAAACTTTCATTTATGAAATATGATCCAGTTGTACGTAAACATGTACTTTACAAAGAATACAAAATTAAATAAGCTCTTCTTTTTAAAGCACAAACACAAAAACCCGCTTTATGCGGGTTTTTTATATTAAATCTCTTCTATATTTAACTTCTGCCATCATAAGACTACTATTCTGCTCATCCTAACCAATCCCAACAAAAACATAAAATACCTAAAACAGTTATGTGATTTTTTTGTCTCACAGGATATAAAAACACAAGCTTTATATTAGTAAACATGCATAAATCAAATTAAATATAAAATTTTTGGATATTTTTCTTGACAGAAAAAAGCAACTAAGAGATTATACTCGCAACATTAGCAAATTTTATAAACTAAACAAACAAAAGTAACAATGAATTTAATCCAAAATATTATTATTGTCGTCATAATTATTCTCCTACCTATGTGGTGAGAACGGCGTACAATTGGATTTCCAAAAAGCCCTTCTCTAAAACAAGAGAAGGGCTTTTTTTTTAGCTGAAAGAAAACATCAAAATATAAAAAGAGAGCAAAAAATGTACTATGATAAAAACACAACCATATTCTTAAACAAGCAATGGTTAAAGGCAAAAGATGCAACAACGGGCCTTTATCAACAATCATTCCACTATGGTAATGGTGTATTTGAAGGCATGCGAGCCTACAAAACGCCTAATGGCGCCAAGGTTCTGAAAGTCAGGGAACATTTTGAACGACTACTCTACTCGGCAGAAAAAATGTACATCAACCTGGAATATACAGTCGATGAACTTGTCTCTATCTGTTATGAGCTTTTAGAAAAAAATAATATGCAGGATGCCTATATCCGTCCTCTGGTCTATACCGATGAAAACATGGGCTTACAACCAGAGAGTAATGCCAATCTATTTATGTGTGCCTGGAAATGGGGACAATATTACGACAAGGCAGCAAGAGTCATGACTTCACCCTTTAGACGTCCCGATCCAAAATCGTGCCATGTTGAAGCCAAAGTCACGGGGCATTATACCAATTCGCTTATCGCCATTAAAGATGCCAAACAAAAAGGTTTTGATGAAGCGCTGTTATTAGATAACCACGGTTTTGTAGCAGAAGCCACAGGCGCCAACTTCTTTTTTCAAAAAGGTGACAAACTTTACACCGCACCCAGAGGCAATATATTACCAGGCATAACCCGTTCAGTAGTGATGGATTTAGCCAAAGAAAATGGCATAACCGTAGAAGAAAAACACTTCACTCCAGATGATGTTTACAATGCTGATGGTGCTTTTTTTACCGGTACTGCAGTAGAGGTAAACGCTATTGAGTCTCTTGATGATAACAAATTTAAAAAAGAATGGCACGAAACCTTTGGTCATCAATTACACCAGCAGTTTCATGAATACGCCCGTAGTAATGGCTAATGACCAGTAGATAATTTAATATGAAAAACACTGACAATACACTCAACAAATATTCTAAGGCAGTCACTCAAGATCCGACACAGCCTGCCGCTAAAGCCATGCTGCATGCTGTGGGTCTAGACAATGACGATCTAAAAAATCCATTAATCGGCATTGCAAGCACAGGTTATGATGGCAACCCCTGTAATATGCATCTCAATAACTTGGCAGAAAAAATTAAAGTCTCTGTCAATGCGCAACCTTTAAATGGTTTGATTTTCAATACTATTGGCATCTCAGATGGTATCTCTATGGGCACAGATGGCATGCGGTTTTCACTGCCTTCTCGCGATGTGATAGCTGATTCGATAGAAATGGTAACCCAAGGCATGAGCTATGATGCTAATATTTCAATTGTTGGTTGTGATAAAAACATGCCTGGCGCATTGATGGCAATGTTACGATTTAACCGCCCTTCCATTTTGGTTTACGGTGGCACTATTGCTGCTGGTTGTCACAATGGCAAAAAACTCGATGTGGTTTCTGCTTTTGAAGCTTGGGGTGAAAAAATGGCTGGCAATATGGATGAAGATACCTATGAACTCATCATACAGAAAGCCTGTCCGTCAGCTGGAGCATGTGGCGGCATGTACACCGCTAACACCATGGCTGCAGCCATAGAAGCCATGGGTATGAGCTTACCCTATAACTCTTCAAACCCCGCAATCAGCGACAATAAAGCACAAGAGTGTCACAATTTAGGTACTGCCATTCATGCCTTACTAAAAACTGATTTAAAACCCAGAGACATAGTCACTAGGAAATCACTGGAAAATGCATTTAGGCTGGTAACAGTACTGGGTGGTTCAACCAATGCAGTCCTACATTTTTTAGCTATAGCAGATGCGGCTCAAATAGCATTTAGCTTGGATGATTTTCAGAAGATAAGTGATACCACGCCATTTTTAGCCGATCTAAAACCCAGTGGCAAATATTTAATGGAAGACCTTCATGCTGTCGGTGGTGTCCCCGCTGTTTTAAAATATATGTTGCAACAGGATATGCTACACGGCGACTGTATGACAGTAACGGGTAAAACATTAGCAGAAAATTTATCTTTAGCTGAACCTTTACAGGAAAACCAGGATGTCATTCATAGCATAGACCAGCCTATCAAAGCAACTGGACATATCAGAATCTTATTTGGCAACCTGGCAAGGCAGGGAGCCGTAGCAAAAATCACGGGTAAAGAAGGTTTAAAATTTCAGGGTAAAGCCAAGGTTTTTAATTCTGAAAAACACGTTAATAAAGGCATAGCCAATGGCGAAGTCGAAAAGGGTGATGTGGTGGTTATTCGTTATGAAGGGCCAAAAGGTGGACCAGGTATGCCAGAAATGTTAAAGCCAACCTCCGCCATCATAGGTGCTGGGCTTGGTAATGATGTTGCTCTGATAACAGATGGTAGGTTTTCAGGCGGCACCCATGGTTTTGTGGTCGGCCATATAACACCTGAAGCACAAATCGGTGGCACCATAGCACTGGTTGAAAATGGTGATGAAATAACCATAGATGCCCAAACCAATGAGCTGACTTTACATGTTAGCGATGAAGAATTAAATAACAGAAAACAAAATTGGCAAGCACCAGCTATGAAATATAAGCGTGGTGTTTTATATAAATACGCGAGAAATGTAAGTTCCGCATCAAAGGGGTGTTTAACCGATGTTTAAAGCAGAAAACAGTAATCCAAATCATTCTCTAACTGGTTCTAGTTGGGCTCATTTGCACGAAACAGAAGATAAGCCTCAAAAAACTGTCAATATGGCAGGAGCCGAAGCCATCATACAATGCCTGATTGCTGAAGGAGTAGATATCATGTTCGGTTATCCAGGCGGAGCCATCATGCCAACTTATGATGTTATTCATCAATATCAAAAAGAAATCAAGCATATACTGGTGCGCCATGAACAGGGTGCCGTTCATGCCGCTCAAGGTTATGCCAGAGTTACTGGCAAGGTTGGAGTCTGTATTGCCACTTCTGGCCCTGGAGCAACCAACCTCATTACTGGTATTGCTGATGCACAAATCGACTCCACTCCTTTAGTCTGTATAACCGGTCAAGTACACAAAGATTTATTGGGTACTGATGCCTTTCAGGAAACTGATATCATCGATATTTCCATGCCTGTCACAAAATGGAATTATAAGGTAACAGAAGCCAGAGAGATTCCCCGAGTATTAGCCAAGGCCTTTTTCATTGCCCAATCAGGTAGACCAGGGCCTGTATTAGTAGATATCACTAAAAATGCACAAATGGATTATTTGGATTTTGTCTACAAAAAGTGCAAACACCTCAATAGCTATGTACCAGAACCAACACCAACTTTACAGTCAATAAAGGATGCAGCAAGTTTAATTAATAATGCCAGAAAACCACTGGTGGTATTTGGTCAGGGCGTAATTTTAGGCAATGCTGAAAAGGAGTTTAAAGCTTTTTTAGAAAAAAGTGGCATACCTGCTGCTGCAACTATCATGGGTATATCTGCAATTGACAATCAACATGACAATTACGTAGGAATGCTAGGAATGCATGGCAACTATGCACCCAATTTATTAACCAACCAGTGCGATGTATTAATCGCAATAGGCATGCGTTTTGATGACAGAGTCACAGGCACTCTCGATACCTATGCCCAGCAGGCAAAGATCATACACCTGGAAATTGACCCCAGTGAAATCAATAAAAATGTTAAGGTGGATATAGCGGTTATTGGTAACATTAAACACTCATTACCACAAATAACCAATAGAATTTCACAACAGCAACACCCAAAGTGGCGTCAGCAATTTAATGAGTTAAAACATGAAGAACATGAAAAAGTCATAAAACAGGATCTCAAGCCTGATAAAGATGACATATCCATGCCCGAGGTCATCTCTCTGGTTAATGAATTAACCAATAGCAGAGCCATAGTAGTGACTGACGTAGGTCAACACCAAATGGCTGCTTGCAGGTATTCACAATTCAAGCAGACACGTTCATTTATTACATCGGGAGGACTCGGCACCATGGGATTTTGCTTGCCAGCTGCCATAGGCGCAAAACTTGGACAGGCCGATAAAACCGTAGTTGGCATAGTTGGCGACGGTGGTGTACAAATGAATATACAAGAACTAGGAACTATCATGCAATCGCAAATTGATGTGAAGATTATTATACTTAATAATCAATACCTTGGCATGGTTAGACAATGGCAGGAACTTTATTTTGATAAAAGATATGCCTCAACAGAAATGATCAACCCCAATTATCAAAAATTGGCAGAAGCGTATGGTATCAGCTCAGTAAAAGTAACACACAGAAATGAACTCAAAACCGCCTTGCAGAAAATGTTTGCTCACAATAGTGCCTATATTTTAGAAGTAATGGTCGGTCAGGAAAACAATGTTTTCCCAATGATATCGCCGGGTAGCTCCGTATCCGATATGAGACTATCCTAAAGGAGGAAATAGTATGACACATGAATTTAAAAAGAAATACACACTGGCATTATTCTCCAGAAACAGAGCAGGAATTCTTAACAGAATCACCACAGTTTTTTCACGCATAAAACTTAATATTGACAGTTTGAATGTTTCAGAAACAGAAAGCAAAGGTGTGTTCAGATATTCAGTCAATGTCAATACAACAGAAAAACTCATCAAAAGAATCACCAAACAGATAGAGAAACAGGTGGATGTGATAAAAGCCGTTTATGCAACCGATGAATACATTGTACAACAGGAAGTTGCCTTGTACAAAATACCTTCATCGGTGATGCTTGATCACATTCAGACTGAAAAAATAATCCGTGATCACCACGCACGTATATTAACTATGCATCGTGACTATACGGTCATAGAAAAAACGGGACATAAACACGAAACCCAACAATTATTTGATGAACTGGAACCTTATGGGATTTTAGAATTCGTCCGTTCAGGACCAATCAGCATCAGCAAATCCATACAGCAATTTAGTGATTTAAATGCGGCAAATGAAACAAAAACATATTATTGATTTTATATAAATAAAATTCAGTGCTTGAACTAGAAAGGGAATCGTAGCGAGGGAAAGCCTGGTTTTGAGCAAAACAACTCATTATTTGAGAAGAATAGTTAGCTATTTGACGAAAATAAGGAGGTGTTTTGACAAAATTCAGCTTTTCCGCAGTAGATTATCATTTCTTGTTTAGGCACTATTAACAACATTAATCATAGACTAATAGATAAAGAGAGAACTTAAAAATGGCAAAATTAAATTTCGGCGGAGTAATGGAAGAAGTAGTAACCCGTGAAGAATTTCCACTTAAAAAGGCACAGGACTTTTTAAAAGACAAAACTATCGCAGTCTTAGGCTACGGCGTACAAGGACCAGGTCAAGCATTAAACCTGCGTGATAATGGTTTCAATGTCATTATAGGCCAAAGAAAAGAGTCGGCCTCATGGGACAAAGCCCAAAAAGATGGTTGGCAAGATGGCAAAACATTATTCCCAATTGCTGAGGCCACCCAAAAAGCCGATATAGTCATGTACCTTTTGTCTGATGCTGGACAGATTGCTGCATGGGAGACCGTCAAAGAAAACCTCAATCCAGGAGATACCTTATATTTCTCTCATGGATTTGGCGTGACTTTTAACGACCAAACATCAATCATACCCCCAAAAGATGTGGATGTGGTGCTGGTCGCACCCAAAGGTTCTGGCACTTCATTACGCACATTATTTTTAGATGGCAAGGGCTTAAACTCCAGCTATGCAGTGTTTCAGGACACCACAGGCAATGCTAAAGAAACAGCCCTTTCACTGGGCATTGGTGTTGGTTCTGGTTATTTATTTGAAACAAATTTTAAAAGCGAAGTTTATTCAGATTTAACCGGTGAACGTGGCATTTTAATGGGGGCAATCGCTGGCTTATTTGAAGCACAGTATAATGTATTACGCAATCACGGACACACGCCATCTGAAGCATTTAATGAAACCGTAGAGGAGCTGACCCAAAGTTTAATGCCACTGGTTGCCGAAAATGGCATGGACTGGATGTTTGCCAACACCTCAACCACCGCTCAACGTGGAGCACTGGACTGGCGACATAAGTTTAGAGAATTAAATACGCCTTTATTTGAAGAGCTTTATGAAAGTGTTTCATCTGGTAACGAGGCAAAAATCACCATTAAAGCCAACTCAAAAGATGATTACCGTGAAAAACTGAATGAAGAACTGGCTGAAATTCGTAATTCCGAATTATGGCAAACAGGCAAAACCGTACGTGGCTTAAGACCACAAAACTCATAAAAATTTGTAGGTTGGGCTGAGCAACGCGAAGCCCAACAGCAGAGTTCAAATGTAACTCATGGATAACGTATCTGAAGCAAGATACTGACGTTAACTATTATCTACTCAGCATCGCTGTGTTAGCTTATTTTTAATCATTAAAAAACTCGCTTTAGTTCATTTGATTTAATTAACATTGTGTTTCATCATGTTTTTTAGTGTTTTTCAGGATATCCTTGCTCAAACAGTTTTACTGCCTAAAAATAAGCCAACACAGCTACTACTATTGTGACATCCTGAATAGCAACTATTCGGCGAGTTTAAACTTGTAGATGTAAGTTATGGATTTATAGCTATTTCCCTAAATACGCGGATTAGATACAAAGCAACAGTACAGTTGACAAACAATATTTTGTCAACTAACTTGACAAATTTATTTTTGTCTATATATTAACAAATGATATTTTGTTATGGAGTAAAAGATGAGCATAATTGCAGGACAAGCCGTAAGAGGAGATAATTTTTGGGACAGACCATACCTGATGGCAGATATTTTTGACGTTGTAGAAAGTGGCGGACATATATTACTGGTTGCTCCAAGACGGGTAGGCAAAACTTCATTAATGTACAGGATAAAGGATACCGTGAACAATGACTACATAGTTGTCTATGTAAATACACAGGCAGCACACAGTGCAAATGCTTTTTGGGAAAAGCTATTTGAGCAGTTAATGGATGAAGAGTTCATCAACACCCTAAAAAGTAAAGCTAAAAAACTATACAAAATACTTAAAAGCATTAGAGTTAGCGAAGTATCTATTAAGGGTATAAAATTTGGTAAAAGTAAAACTATAAACTATGCCAAAGCATTTGAAACTTTATTAAAAAGCCTTGATAATGATAAAAAGCTGATTATTATGCTGGATGAGTTTTCACAAACCATTGAAAACATCATCAAATATCAAAGCATCGAAGAAGCTGAGCAGCTGCTTGAAAATCATCGTGATTTACGGCAAAATCATCGACTACTACAAAAAACCGTATTTGTCTATGCTGGCTCAATAGGACTGGAGAGCGTAGTAGCCAACATTCAATCTTCAAAACACATAAATGATCTAGTTAATGTCGATGTACCACCATTAGAATATGATGATGCCAAGTCATTTGCCTTGCATTTATGTAGCAGTAATAAAATGACTATTGAAGAAGCTGATATTGAATATATGCTTGATAAGATATTGTGGCTTATTCCATTCAATATCCAGCTGGTTGCACAAGAGCTGAAAAGATTATACAGACGAGAGCCCATAATAAACTCCACAGTAGTAGATGCGGCCATAGAAAACGTTTTAAAACATAAAAAAGATTTTATCCATTGGCAAGAAAGACTAGAAATATTTGACAAAATTGAATATAACTTTTCGATTGATGTTTTAAATACCCTATCAACAAATGGAAAAATACCATCAACAGAAATATTTAATTTAGCAAGCAAACATAAGCTTGAAGAAAGCAAGGCAAAGACAGTTATACATGCATTAAGATATGACGGTTATATCAACAATAAAGAGGACGCAAGAACCTATCACTTTAACTCTCCAATACTAAGAACATGGTGGTACAGAAATGTCGCAAACTAATAGAGCACGTTATAAATACAATCCCGATGAGATGAGTGAAGATGATTTTTTATCCAGGTTTGTTGTGCGCGGTGAAGTTTTTGATGAAATCTTTGAGGACTTACAAGCAGCAGACTACAGTGTTCCAAATCAACATCACATACTCATTGGACAACGCGGGCAAGGGAAAACCACTATATTACGCAAGCTTAAATTGGCCGTTGAAAAAGATAAGAAGTTAACTAAATTTCTCATCCCTGTAAAATTTGCAGAAGAACAATACCGCATTAGAGAACTCTCAAGACTATGGGAAGAAGTAGCGGAATATCTACAAATTGAGCATGAAGATATTTTCCCAGACATACATGATCAGTTAGAACAACATTTTGAAGATGAAAATTACCACACAAAAAGTTTTGGCTATTTAGAAAAAGCACTTAAACAAAGTAAAAAGAAAATCCTGTTACTTATAGACAACATAGATGTAATCTTCAAAAAACTCAAAGAGCAAGAACAACACCGCTTGCGTGAAATACTATTAACCTCCTGCTCTTTTATTATAGTTGGTGCATCCACTAAAATGTTTGAGCAGCAATATGATTACAGCAAACCATTTTATGAATTTTTTAAAAATATATACCTAGAAGGACTGACTAATACAGAATGCATAGCCCTGTTAAAAGTCATTGGCGACAGACAACAAACCAAAAAAATAGAGCAGATAATCAACAAACACCCAGCTCGCATAGAAACGCTCAGAAGAATAACAGGTGGCGTACCGAGAACAATAGTGATGCTATTTGATATTTTTATAGAAAACAACGGTAATGCTTTTGATGACCTCATGAAAGTGCTGGATGATGTCACACCTCTCTACCTGGAACGCATGAACCTGCCTGCCCCCTTACAAGACATTGTCGATGCACTAGCAATGAATTGGGATGGCATGCTCACAAAAGAGATTGCGAAAAAAACCAGACTAGCCAGCAAAGTCGTATCAGCCCAACTCAAACAACTGGAAAAACATCAAATAATAGATTCCATATCTACAGGTAAAAATAAAATATACTCTATAAAAGAACGATTTTTCAATATCTGGTACCTGATGCGCTATGGTCGCAAAAAAGACCGAGACAGGGTTGAATGGCTAGTTAAATTTCTACTCTCCTGGTATGACCGACATGAATTGGAAAGCAAAGCCAAAAGCTTTATTAAAACACTAACTGATAGCCACCAAAATGAATCGTATATCTATCATTTTGGCGAAGCCCTAAGCTATACTGGACTCGAGTTACAAACAGAGCATAATTTAAAACAAAGCATGAAAAACTATTTTAATGAAAATAAATCCAGCTTTGCAAAACAAGTATCACAATCAGATATGGAAACACTTGCGCAAGCCATCAATCTGCAAGTAAAAGGGCAATTAGAAAAAGCCATAAAACTATTAATCAATTCAAAAAAAGAAAGCTCTACTATTCTTGCACTAATTGCCACTTTTCTGCATCGTCATAAAGACCTAAAAAAAGCCGAAAAATATTATCTAAAAGCCATAGAAAGTGGCTATACAGGTGCATTGAATTCTTTAGCCTGGCTCTATTTTGAAAATGTAAAAGAAATGGATAAATCTGTAGATTTGATAGAAAAATCCTATAAATTAAAACAAAATTATTACAACACCCACACATTAGCTATTATTGAACTTTGGGCAGAAGATTTTAGCAAAAGCTACGAACATTTCATAGAATGGCTAGCCTATGATGACGCTATAGACAATGAAACTGATGTAATTATATACCTGAATTTATTAATGGCCAAAGGACAATTTTACCAAGCTAAAGAATTTTTTGAGATAGCAGAATATCAACTCAAAGAACGCTATAAGCCGATATGGTATGCGTTAATGGCACTGATGCAAGACGACTTTCCGCATGAGATAAAAAAAATGGGCAGCGAGCTCAAACAAACGGTAGATGAAGTGTTAGAAGAAATCAACGAATTGAAACATAAATACACATTGGCAAAAACCAAAAAACTCAATAAACAACCCAAGAACTCCGAACCAGAAAAACCATGAAAGCCAAAACAAGCCCAACAATAGAAAATATCATAGCAGCAAAAAAAAGAATAACTGCTGTAGTACAAACTACCCCACTGCAAGAAAACTTGCAATATTCAAACATTTATACTGCTAATATTTTATTAAAGCGTGAAGATTTACAACAGGTACGTTCGTACAAAATTCGAGGCGCTTATAACAAGATAGCCCAGCACCCTGAGGTAAAACATGTGGTTTGCGCCAGTGCCGGCAATCATGCACAAGGTGTGGCCTATACTTGTCATAAATTAGGTATAAAAGGTACCATATTTATGCCTGTAACCACCCCTAACCAGAAAATAGAACAGGTCAAAATGTTTGGACAAGACCAGGTGGAAGTTCGATTAATTGGTGATACTTTTGACGAGTCTGGCACATCCGCAAAAGTCTATTGTAAGAAAAACAACTACCTTTACATCCCTCCATTTGATGACATTGAAATCATCGAAGGACAGGCAACCATCGCCCTGGAAATTCTGGAAAAATACCAAGAACCGATTGATTATATATTTATACCCGTTGGCGGCGGCGGTCTAGCTGCTGGTATTAGCACCGTATTTAAGCTACTGTCCCCTCATACAAAAATTATTGGAGTGGAGCCAACAGGTGCGGCATCAATGCAAGCAGCAATGCAAGCAGGTACAACAGTAAAGCTCGAAAAAATCAATGGCTTTGTCGATGGTGCAGCCGTCCAGCAGGTAGGAGAATTAACCTTTTTACAATGTAAGGATAAACTGGATGACATAATCACTGTGGATGATGGTCTGGTCTGTCAAACCATATTAAACCTTTACAATAAAGATGCCATTGTAGTCGAGCCGGCAGGAGCATTAGCATTGGCTGGACTAGACCAATATCAACAAAAAATAAAAGACAAAACTGTGGTATGTATACTCAGCGGCAGTAATAATGATATCACCAGAATTGAAGAAATCCGCGAGAAAGCCCTACTCTATGGTGGTTATAAACATTACTTTATGGTTCGATTTCCACAACGGGCAGGTGCGTTGAAAGAGTTTGTAGCAGATGTTTTAGGTGAAAATGATGATATCACCTACTTCCAATACCACAAAAAACACAATCGAGCCCATGGCCCTGCCATTGTCGGAATTGAGCTCAAACATGCGCAAGACCTTGAGCCTCTCATTAGCAGAATGAAACAGAAGAATTTTTTTAGTGATTATCTCAATGACAAACCTGAGTTATTTAGTATGATGATGTGAGATTAATTATGATTACCTGAGTATATTCATAACAACGAATGATATTCATGTATAATCAAATACTCAATGACTAAACTATTAACAATATTTCTGCTCAGTTTACCCTTTGCTGTATTTGCCAGTGACAAGCCTTCTATGACCTCAATGTGGCTGGAACTGATATTTTTAATAGTCATGATGATCTCCTTAAAAATAGCTGATTTTTCTGTCAAAAACAAATTTATTATTTTCGCAAGCTATATTTTATCAGGTATTATCACCAAGACCATCTGGTTTCCGGTTGTTCTTTGGGTGGTGATGTATTTTATATTTAGAAGCAAAGCCGATGATGAAACCTTTTAATCTATCATTTTATACATCACCATTATCTCATAATAAAATACTGGCGTTGGCTGAAATTTAGTAATATAGATTAAAGCTCAAACCCCACTACTCCCACCAGTAGTGAACCGTATAAGTAATCACCTTCTCTTCTTCTGGCTTCAGCATCACATCAAAATCAATGGTACTGGAGTTTTGTTTAGTATATTTATCGGAAGCTATTTCAATTTTCCAGTTTCTCCAACGATAAAGAGGTTCCACTACTTTTACTTTTGTTGGTGTTTCTTTCTGGTTACGTATTTTTATTTCAAAGGTTTCAGTGATCTCAGTTTTAGTGACAACAATATTTGTCTGTTTGCGCTCACCAACCACATCAAATGAGTTGCCCAATTCAATTGTAATCGTTTCATTTCTGGGTGTATGATCAATAATATCTTCACCTATAAACTCCAGAGAATTATCAGCATCATCTAATTGACTAACACGGATGCGGCCTGCTGGTAGCGGTATACCCAAGCCTTTTTTCTTTGAGTTTTCAAAACTGACATAGGCTTTAACCTTGGGCTTGGCACTGCGCATGTAGTTCCTGTCCATTATTGGGTTATAATAATGATGATTAAAAATTTGTGAACCATTAAAAATCAGATCTTTGGAACATTCAACAGCAATTGCCGAAGGAAACAACTCTATTTGTTTGGTTGAGTTATTGGGTAAATCCACCCGCCTGGGCAATGTATACAAATGATATTCAAATAAAGATTTTTCCTGAAAACCACTGTCGGCTTCTGCTAAATTGACACTCATAGATTTAACCATACGCCGAGCTTGGGGATAGACAGGTTCGGCTCTGTGTACATCACCTGCTATTAATTTTAATTTGGTATTTTCAAAAGAGCTACCTGCCTGATTAAGTAAGCTGACCCATGAAGATAAATCCATAGTACACTTGCCTGCATCCTCCTTTAAAGTTAAATTATAATCAGCCCACCAGGTCATCCCCTTGGTTTGGTAAGTTACTCTTGCCAGTTCATCACCTGCCTTTTTACCATTAAGCAACCATAATAAGGTTGGCTTAGTCAACAAGCCACCTGGTAACGATGGAAAGGCCACACTGTCATAACTGTTTAAGGTAATCACTGAGCCCGTTGATTCTTGCACAATAATACCACCATTTGTGCCCAATAATTTACCTTGAATTGTCTTATTCTTACCACCTGAGGTCTGTTCAACTATCACTTCCTGACCAACATATTTTGCTAATAATTTTTCTGTACTGACTATATCAAACTGATAGTTCTGATCCAAAACATAGGCTGCCCCAGGGTTATTTGGGGTAGAAAATGAAACAGTCGTCGGATCAATTTGGCTGGTGACATCAGAGAAGCGTAATTCAAACTGACCCTTTTGTATATTTATCATCCTATCTTGCTTAACCATGGCATAACCAGGCACATTAGCATGCGGATTTTGAAACTGCGAGGGAGAAATACTACCAGCAGCAGCGGTAGAATAAACTGTAATTGCCGTATCATCAGCATTGGCTTGGGAAGTTGTCATTAGCATTAATACCATTATTTTCAATAAATTTTTCATATTGCACCTTATTTATATTATTTATTCCCCTTCTATCGAATCCACATTGCAAAAGGGTTAAAATCCAGCGTTCATTCTTATTTTAACATGTTTTAAACTGATTTAGATGAAAAAACTTAGCTTTATACTGCTCATATGCCTTGTCTCAACAGCAATAATTGCTGAAGAATATTTTGCAAAAATTGAGAATCACTGGTTACGTGCAGCGCCACCTAACGCCATGATGCTTGCTGCTTACGGACAGTTGACAAATGATGATGACGAAGATAAAATTTTAATAGGCGCCTATAGTCCAGACTTTAATATGGCAGAAATTCATAAAACCATCATAACTGATGGGGTCGCTCGCATGATTCATCAACCACAATTGATAATTAAACCCCATGATCAATTAACTTTTGAACCAGGTGGTTTACATATCATGCTCATGCATCCAAACAAAGCAATTAAAGTTGGTGAAGAGATCAAAATATGTTTAATTTACAAACAGGGCGACAAAGAGCTTGTACAGCATATTATGTTTCCTGTTGTGAGAAAATGAAACACCAATAGTAGTTAATATTTTGTTCCATCACTTGAAAAACACAGTCAAACCAATAAGATTCCTGCCTTCGCAGGAATGACACAGACCCTTTATGATTCAGCCTTTTTATGGCAGACCCAATAATAACAGAAACTTTTTATGAAAAAATCTGATTTCCATTTTGATCTACCAAAAAGATTAATTGCACAACACCCCACCCAAAAGCGTACCCAAAGCCGTTTATTAGCCCTTGATAAGATAACAGGAAAAACCAAAGACTTGCATTTTCCTGATATTCTTCAATTTTTAAACAGCGGCGATTTATTAGTATTCAATAATACCAAAGTCATACCTGCCCGATTATTCGGCAAAAAATCTACTGGTGGAAAAGTTGAGGTTTTTATTGAACGATTATTAGATGACAAAAGTGCCATTGCTTTCTTAAAAACCAGCAAAACACCTAAATTAGGCATGCCTATTTATTTTGATGATTATCTACTCAAACCAACTGCCAGAAAAGGCATGTTCTATTTAGTTGAAACTCAAGATTCATGTAGCTTAACTGAATTGATGGATAAATTCGGACACATGCCATTACCGCCATATATTCAGAGAGACGATGAACAGGCAGACAGTGATCGCTACCAAACAGTCTATGCCAAAGAAAAAGGAGCCGTTGCTGCACCAACAGCTGGACTGCATTTTGATGAAGAGTTATTAAAGCACATTAAAGACAAAGGCATTAACTCTGCATTTGTCACTTTACATGTGGGTGCGGGTACATTCCAGCCCGTTAAAACAGATTCTATCAACGACCACATTATGCACAAAGAGTGGTTACAAGTGAGTCCTGAGGTTGTTGACTTAGTTAAACAAACCAAAGCCAAAGGCAACAAAGTCATCGCCGTTGGCACCACTGCTGTTCGCTGTTTAGAAACAGCTGCTCAATCTGGTGAAATAGCTGAATATACTGGCGATACCAATATTTTTATTTATCCTGGATACCCGTTTAAAGTGGTTGATTCCTTATTAACTAATTTCCACTTACCTGAATCAACCTTGATTATGCTGGTATCAGCTAAATGTGGCAGAAAAAATACTTTAAACGCCTATAAACATGCGGTAAAAAAAGAATACCGATTCTTTAGCTATGGCGATGCCATGTTTATTTCATAAACATGGGAGGTATATGCATCATTGAATGAGATTGGGCATGCACATACAGCTACAGGAAACTAATTATTTAATTTCCTACTAAATAATTCATATTTTGCCTGATAAACAGTTAAAATATCCTGCTTATGTGTGTTTTCTAGTGCTTTTTTCATGGCCTTTCGTGCATCTTTAGGGTTGCCAAGCATGTATTCAGACCGTGCTATCCCTGCATAGGGTTCATGTAAGTAATTAGCCATGATCATTGCTTTTTTATAAAGTTTAATGGCTAATATGTAGTTTTTATCATTAAATGCATCATCTCCAAGAGCAATCCAGTCGAATGGATTATCAGTATCATACTTCTCTAACCTTATCGCTATTACCTTTGCTTCTTTTTCTCTTCCTGATCGCAGTAGAAATGAATAATAATTATGAAGCAATTCAAATTCATCTTTACCTAAACTCAGTCCATATAGATACCATTTTTCTGCATACTCAGGGTAACCTAAACGGTTATGAATAACACCCATCATACTTATTGCCTGTACATTTGAAGGCTTTAAATGAAGTGCTTCTTTTATATACCAAAAAGCCAATGTGATTTGATCTAGTGTTAATGCTTCTGCTGCTTTATTAATATAAAATAAAGAAAAAAATTCTTCCTCATCTATCCATCTTAAAGTTTGAGTTCCTTCTGAGGGAAAATAATCAATAGTAATGCTCTTTCTAAATTTGCTAGGGATAGTCCCTTTGTCAATTTGAGTATCATAAAGCACCGCTCTCACATGTTGGGAACTTAATAAAATATCATTTGCTTTTTGAAAGACAGGAGTTGTTTTTACCATTTCATATCGTATCCCTATACCAGCAATATCAACCAGGGATTTAGTTAGAATTGCCAATGAAAGGCAGTTACCTGAATTTTGAGCAAGAGTATCACTTGCGATTAAAGTATCTGAATAGTAATTAAAACTTTTTAGATGATCTTGCAAGTATCCAAGAATACGACGACTTGGATGAAGGTTTTTATTATCCTGATAGCTTTTTAAAAAATCTTTTCTCTGAATCGGGTTAAGAGAGAAGACCTGTTCAACAGATTTTATTTGGGGTTGATCACCTAATATCGACTCGTCAAGAAATGGAGGTTTTGCCATCAGCTGAATGATTTTATTGGTCGTTGCCGTTTTACAATGAGTGAGGCTTAATATAATTAAGATGATAAATAATCTAATCTTCATGATAATCTCCTGTTTTCAATTGCCAGTCTTCTCATCTACAATATACGTCAAATAATTGTAGCTTTCCTTATATACTAGTGGCTTATAGATAAATTTTCAATGAAATAATCATATATAAATATTATCTAAGTCTTAAAAGAATCAATAGTGTCGAGATTTTGCTCGAATAAAATGGTAAACACTACTATTTGTCATACCCTGAAAAAGCACAAGGATAATCAGTTTTCATATAAAAATTTTATAACACTTCATTATTAATAATTACACCTTGTGAGCAGCAAAGGTAAGAGAAATACAGGTTTAATCACTCTATTAATTATAGTGACAGTTTATTTGTACAGTGGCATACATAAAATATCTTCAATTGACCTCGATGGTGCTACAGTGGGGATTGAAAATGCTGATGGAACTATGGGAGTTCAATACCGTTTCAATGCCACAGGCGGACAACTATTTAGCTCTCCGTTATCAATTGAATTTGGTGCTGACGAAAATGGCTTACCCGTAGAATTACAAAGTTTTGAAATAAAATAAATTGTAGTGACTGAATAATTGAAGTCATATTTAGACAATATGACCTCAATTATTGAATACCAAGTAAAGATTTAATTCATTGAATTCATGAGTGCAACCTATGAACAAACTTGTGATAGAATTCTGGGACAGTATGTAAAATGCCTAAAATGAACACCGATAATCAATTCAATATAATTTATAACCAGTCCAAAGTTAGGGCTTTTTGCCTTTCATAACCTGATTATTCTGAATTAAAATGAGAGCCTTTGCATTGCCCGCTTCATCCAATTCAAACTCCAAATCTGCATCTGCAACTTTTAGGAAAAACTCTGTAGCCGACTTGGCAAATACAGGAAATCGAGATTGGTTTGTGGCTTGCACGTAGAGCCGTCCTTTTTCCACGGAGACTTTTATAAAAAACTCCGAAGAGAACTCGTATTTTCCTTCTAGCTTTTTTAAGTTTTCTATAGGAATTTCGATTACTACCCTGGCTTTAACGACAGCCATCTGTTTTAGGGTGTCATTTAAATAATTGTGGCCGATTTGGTCTATATCATTTCGCGAATTGGCTAAAATAACAATACCTTTAGTGGCAACTTTATCAAATCCGATAAAAGAATGAAAACCGCCAATCTGACCGTTATGCCAATAATAAGGGTTATCTCCTCTTGTAATGATGTTCCAGCCAAGCCCAATTTTGGTGCCACTCTCGGGACCATCATCATATATTTTGTGGGTCGATTTTAAAACCGCACTAATAGGACTGTCATCCGTTAAGTTTGCTTTCAAATACGCAAGCATATCTATAGTATTTGACTTTATCGCACCTGCCCCAGCAAGTGTTGGCATTTGCCAATGGGCAATATAGCTTAGATCACTATTGTAACCATTGGTGAACATCACTTCGTGTGATGATGGTACCTTCACGAAAGAAGAGGTCATCTTCAATGGTTTAAAAACAGAATCATAGACTAATTCTTCGTAAGTCTTGCCAGTCTTTAGATGCAATACGTGACCCAATAATCCCATACCAATATTCGAATACTCAAACTCGGCTCCAATATCTCTGGTCAGCTCGTAGCCACTTAGAAAGTCATACATGTCTTTTACAGAATAATGAGCATAAGGATTACCAATATGCTTGGGCGGAATATTAGTTGGGGTGCGTGGTAATCCAGAACGGTGGGTTGCTAAATCAAGTAAAGAAATTAGCTGACCATTACCTTGAGGCATTTTCACTTCTTTTGGGAGATAATTGACTACAGGGTCGTTGAGACTAACAATACCTTGACTGACGAGGTCGGCTAAAACTGCGGTGGTAAAAGTTTTTGTAATTGATCCAATTTCAAGGATATGTTCGCTAGTAACAAGTTCATTAACTTCTTTTTTCGCCATGCCATAGTTATAAAAATAAGCGTTGCTATTTTCGTATATGACAATAGAAATACCTACGCCCAATTTTTCATTACCGAATTTTCGTTCGATAATTTTCTTGATGTATTCAACCGAAGGTGTTGCTTCTACGCTATAGGCCGACGTTAAAAATACTAAAATAACGACAGATAAAAAATTGTACAATTTTTTCATTTAGTTTTGCTCCATTTACACGCAAGGTGAGTTTGCTTGCAACGACTCTATCCTCTTTAGCGCCAACTTAGTCACCACTTTTTTCTTTAGCCGTTGCATTGTATGAGTCATTAGTGCAACTCCTGTAATTTATTCATGTTTATTTCAGTCAATTCCTAAATAGATCCGCAAGGATTACACAATCAAAAAGGAAATTTTATGAGAATCACCAGATTGTGAAGAGTCGGTGCTTTTTAAGTAGAGTTTCGATTCTCTGCGCGCCAACCCATAAGAGTATCATGTTTTACCCAATTGTCCTTTCACGAACTCATAATCCCAAGTGGTAATTTCATACAAATTATCAAAAGGGTCTTTGAAATACATAGACCAAACAAGGCTGTGGTTGGATATGGATAATTCAATGCAGTGACTTTGAATATGGGTTTTCCAAACCATAAACTCTTCACCATTGACTTTAAAAGCTATATTGGAATCGGGTTCGGCATCTCTTTTAAACAAAGCCAAATGAATTCCTGATGAGTCCTCTAATGTCAATGGACCTCCGTCATCATTCCAAAACTCATATTTTTTCACTCGTTTAAAGCCTAATATTTTGGCATACCAATTTTCTGCTTTTTGCATATCTTGTACATAAACATGCACATGATCAATTCCTTGGAGTTTGGGCATCGGCTTAAAACCTAAGTGATAAACAACTCAAACCACCATCGAGTTTTTGAAATTCAGAGGCATCTACTTCACGAATTTTATAACCTAGTTTTTCAATTTTAGCTTTGCTTTTTGGAAATCCTTTTGGAGTGATTACGATATCATTAATCCAAACACTATTGACTGCATAAGCTTCATCAGCATCTATTTCAATCTTATTAAATTGTTGAAACTCAGATTTTGATACAAACTCACCACAAACCAGTAGATTATTATTTTCTAAATAACTCAAGCCAGTTTTTAAATGTAAAAAATCTTTCATAGAAACGGCCGTTCCATCCATGCCATATTTTCTTAAGTGGGCAATCATCTGTACTGTACCATTTTTATTGGTTCGATCTGATAGCCCAATATAATAGTAATTGCCAACCATCATAATATCACCAGCTTCAAGTGTTCCAGGAACTTGAATGTATTCGACATGTTCATAATTATCTTCAATATAAGGAATCATGGATTCGGTTTCTTGGGTTCTTGTAGCCGCTCCTGGATTGGTGATAATGGCACAATGTGGGGTACATAAAGCCACATCTTCAACAAACGTCGAATCTGGAAACTCATTGTTGGCTTCTAAAATGGTAACTTCTAAACCACATTCTTTTAAAGCTTGAATGTAGTCTTGGTGTTGAATCAATGCCTTTTCGAGGTTTGGTTTTCCAAGGTTAGCACTAGTAATGCCGTTAATCATAGCCGCACATGGTGTGCGAACAATTGCTTTTTTAAACATATATTTACTCGCTAATATGTTCTGCGATGGCTTTTCGCAGAGAGTTTCTAATTAAATTTTGAAAGTGTAATACATCAGTTTCACGCTTGATACACAGCCGATCTGCAACATAGCTTCCAGAGTTTAGCTCAATTTGTACCTGGTCACAAATAATTACCTCTTCTACTTGAACTTCAACACTTAAAATCACCAGTGTCCCATTAACTTTCAGAACACTATCATTGGCTTAGGATTAGTCATTTGAATCCTCATTGGCATACCTTGCAACATAGGAACCAACGCCCTTTTTTAAAAAAATTCGACTGCAAGAGCCTGAGCAAAAGAACAGGACAGGCGTTTCTTAGGTGCGAAACCCATAATGGTGTACCTGTTTCTTATGTTTACCCATGTTTACCATTCAATCAACGGATGCCTATATTCTTCCCCTTTCATAACGTCACTTTTTTGGGATAAAAATAAAGCAGACTCCCTGCGGCAAACCAAAAAATCACCATCATCCATTCCTGTGGCCAGATCAATGCAGCTGGCATACCTGGAAAATACAATGAAGCCATCATCAAGCTGGCCAATAAACCAAACCAACCTAATAATTTACCACCTGATGCTTGATAAGGACGTGGCATATCAGGCTCATTATATCTGAGTAGCAAAAATGAAACACAAACAAATATATACGCCACCATTAACCCAAGGCTGCCAGCGTCTACAAACCAAATCAGCGCCTGGCGTCCTAAAAATGGCGATAGCGTGCCGAGAATACCGATGAATATAATTGCGTTAACTGGCGTTTTATACCTTGGGTGCACCTTGGCTAAGAAACTCGGTACCATACCGCTGGATGCCATGGCAAATAAAGCGCGACTACCACCCAATAAAAAGCCATTCCAGCTGGTCAAAATACCCGCTACACCACCAAGTAAAAGAATCAAAGCGCCAGTGCGTCCCCAGGCCGCTTGCGTAGCATCAACGGTGGCTAATTCAGAAGTACTTCGGGCACCATCATTAAGCAACATGCCAACAGATAGCTCAATCAATAAATACCACACAATAGCCATTATTATTGATAAAACCAGTAATTGGCCAATCTTTTTCGCCGGCAAGTCAATTTCCTCAGCCGCTTGAGGAATAATATCAAAACCAACCATCATGAATGGTACTAATGCCATAGCAGCCAGAATTCCAGTGCCTCCACCCACAATTAGCGGAGTCATATTAATGGCTTCACCATGTGCGCCTAAACCGATAAATAACGCCAGTCCCGACAACACAATCACGCCTACCACAACACCCTGAATCATTGCAGCAATCCTTACACCACGGATATTGATCCAGGTAATAAGTATTGACACGAGAGCACCGATCAGGGCTTGATCCAGATAAACACTAGTGCCATTAACTAGCCATAATTCACCATTTCCCAACCTTGGAAATATATTTGTTAAAACACTTGGTAATGCTACTGCCTCAAATGCAACGACAGAAATATAAGCAAAGACAATTGCCCAAGTGCAATAAAATGAAGATGTTTTGCCCATTGCCCGCAAGCTATAAGCATGCTCCCCTCCAACTTCGGGCATGGCTGCGGTAAGTTCGGCATATATCATACCAATAACGACAATTACCCCACCAGCCGCTAGCGTCGCAACAATGGCACCAAGGCTACCAGCTCTTTGCATTAGTTGAGAAATCAATACCACCCAAGACCAACCAATCATAGCGCCAAATGAAAGAACGATAATATCGACTTGTTTCAAGCTTTTACTTAAGCCATGTTTACTTGTACTCAAAGTTATTAATCTCCTGGTTATTGACAACAATCGCATCAATGAAATCACCTTTATTATTAAAAGTATTGACTATATTGATTAAGCCGTCATAGTGGTGGAATAATTATTTTATTACTAATATCCATAAATAATATAAGACCCTAATATTAATATACTGTATTAATGGATTGGTTTCAATTTATAGCCTTGTCCAATATGGAAAAAACGAAAACAGGTCAGCTTCAACTAGCCGCCATAGATTCCCGAGCCCTTTGATTATTTTGAGAAACACCCTGAATTGTCGTAAAAATAAAGGAACGTTAAATGAAATAAATGACCGATGGTATTTAATGAATGATTGCTTTTATATCTCATATCTATTAAATTTGTTAGTCTCTATTAAGCGAAAAAATACATTATGAAACTTAAACTCTCGATTCTCATTTTATTATTTTCATCATTTTGCTATGAACAATCTTTACAACAAATTGATCAATTGATTGAAAAGGAGATGAAATCAGATCAAGTGGCTGCAATAGTCGTTGCAGTCATTGACTTTGGAGAAATCGTTCATTTACGTGCAAATGGTTTTAGAGATTTAGAAAAGAAAACAAAAGCCTCAATAAATACACCATTTCATATTGCATCAGTTTCAAAAACAGTATTATGATTGATAACAAATTTACATTAGCGTTCTTACCGACTCCATTACATAAGTTAAATAATCTCTCTAAGCTTTATCCTGACTATAATATTTTCATAAAAAGAGATGACCAGACTGGGCTGGCTTCTGGAGGAAACAAAACAAGAAAACTCGAATACTTAATTAAGCAATGCATAGATGATGGCTGTGACACTGTTTTTACAGTTGGAGCACAGCAATCAAATCATTGTAGGCAGACAGCTGCAGCTTGCGCGGTGGCTGGCTTAGAATGTCATTTAATTGTCAGAGGCAAGAAACCAAAAACTTATCAAGGAAATTTGCTGTTGTCTCATTTGTTGGGTGCTAAAATCCATTTTACTGGCAATAATAAAAAAGAAATTGATTTTGCAACATTTACTAATCAATTAACAGATAACAATAAACCATTCATCATACCTTATGGTGGTTCAAATATAACTGGTGCTTTAGGCTATGTAGAGGCTGTCAAAGAACTTAAAAAGCAATTAGTCGAATTAGACATAAATATCGATTATATCTTTTTTGCATCAAGTTCAGGTGGAACACAAGCAGGCTTAATTCTTGGTTTAGAGCTATACTCATTAGAAACTGAGTTAATTCCAATTAAAATAGATAAAGATGAAACTCAAGGACTTGAGATGGAAGAAGAAATTTTAAAAATTATCAGGAAGGGTACAAGATTATTAAACATAGATAGAAATTATTCTATTTCAGATATTACATTGAATAAAAACTATAATCAGGCAGCTTATGGTGTATTAACAGACAAAGAAAAGATTGCTATCAATAAATTGGCTATATCTGAAGCCATTCTATTAGACCCTGTTTATACGGGCAGAGCATTTTATGGTATGTTAGATTTTTTAAATGAAAAGAAGTTAACTCTCAATTCAAATATTCTGTTTTGGCATACTGGAGGTCTACCTGCATTATTTGATTATGCTGATGGTTTGAAATAAGGTGCTTTATTACTTTATCTGATGACTTAAATTATAAAAATCATGAGTCTGTCCTTTATGTTTTTACCTTGTGTTTGCATGTGACTCTATTGATTTGTTGCTATAAATCTTAATTGGTATTGAGAATGAATGAAATTATTGCTTTTTGCGGACTGCTTTCGCAAGCAGAACAACAAGAATGGTTAAGAGAATTAACTCATCTGTTAGATGATGTTGATATTATTTCTTTTGAGCAATTATCAAATGAACAGAAAAAACAGGTAACAGTGGCCATTGTTGCGAATCCAAATCCGTTGGAGTTAGATCAACTTGTTAACTTACAGTGGGTGCAAAGCCTATGGTCAGGGGTAGAAAAACTTGTATCTCAGCTATCAAATAAACAAGTTAAGATCATTAGGATGATTGATCCAAAATTATCAAGTAATATGGCTGAGGCAGTGCTTACTTTTACGCTATTTTTACATAGAAATGTACAAACTTATATCAATCAACAAAATAAAAAGCAATGGATTGAGCATGAGCTGATTGATTCTAAAGACTGTAATGTAGGAATTTTGGGATTAGGGGAATTAGGTAAAGCATCAGCTCAAAAATTAGTTGCAAATGATTTTAATGTGATTGGCTGGAGTAGAAATCACAGGCAATTATATGGTGTAGAGTGCTTTCACGGCAAAAATGGTTTTATAGAAATACTGAAAAAATCAAACATCCTTATTTGTTTACTTCCATTAACAAATCAAACTAAAAACCTACTCAATAAAGAAACATTAAAATGCTTGCCTTCAAATGCATCACTGATCAATTTTTCTCGGGGACCCATTGTTAATGAGGAAGACTTACTAGAGCTTCTGGAAACCAAGCATTTAAACCATGCTGTATTAGATGTGTTCAATGTAGAACCATTACCTGAGAACCATCCGTTTTGGGAGTCTTCAAAAGTGACTATATTGCCACACATTTCTGCTCCAACTGATGTTAAAAGTGCTTCGAAAATTGTTGCGATAAATATAAGGCAATTTATTGAATCAGGAAAAATTCCAACACCTATAGATCAAAAAAAAGGCTATTGAAACAAGCAAAGGAGTTTATATATCATTCTATTGATTCAGTTATGAGTTTTTATCATCGCAATAAACAGAGGCTAAAAACTAGATTCGCCCCTGTTTATCTTTTGCAAAAAACAACTCTTCTATTTAATCAATTTTATCTGATTTCTCTTTAACTGGGCCAGATGGTATCCATGGTGCTCCTGCATTGAAAAGGGCCTCTTTTAATGCCGGGAACTCGTTTTGCATGAGGTTTTTCAGTGTCGGCTGTAATAATCCCAAAGCGTCTTTTACAAAGCCCATTTGTTGCTTTTGAGTATTGGTTATCCCCCATGTATTTGCTCTGGCGAATTCGATCATAAATAAACGCCCTGAAACAGATGCTGGCACAGAGCCCATACCACTTCTGGAGGGTTGCCCATTTAAGATTTCTTCAGCTGTAAAAACAGCTTCTCTTAATTGTTGATATTGATTCTCTAAATCACTTGTCACTGCCGTTGAACGATCCATTGCTGTACGGATGGATTTCAACTGGTCTTTCAGTTCTTTGACTTGGCTATTGGCAGCGGAAACGTGTCGTCTGAGAGATTCAACCTCTAGTATTAATTGGGTACGTTCTTCGGGTGAAACGTTACCAGCTTCATTTTTTTGGTGTAATGGTTTGACATTAAAGTTGACACCTGATGCCAGCATTGTGGTTTTACCAGAGGCGGTTGTGTACAAAGAGACAGAGTATTCACCTGGCGTAACCAATGGCCCTGAGTCACCAAAGAAACCAGGCCTCGTTCCAAGTGCATTTGCAGATGGGAATCGTAAGTCCCAAGTGACTCTATGGATCCCTTTTTTGGCATTGGCTTTAACTTTACGAATAATATCTCCCTGTTTATTCTTAATGATTAAATAAACCGTCGGTTCGACTTCTCTTAATTCTGCATCAATACTTTTCCATTCAGGATATAAGGGATACTTACCTTTTTCAATGTTCTTTTTCTCTTTATCTTCTCGATCTTGCTTAGGAGATTTGATACCGTCACGCAGGTAATAAGTAAATGTGGCACCAAAATCTGGGTTCTTGGCACGGTATTCAAAATCTCCTTGTGAATCAGTATGCATGCTATCAGGAATGTACCAAAGGGCATCACGAGAAGTAAATAACAAGGCTTCTTGCTTTAGGGCTTTTTCGCTGACAGTACGCAATGGTGAATAGTCGTCTAAAATATATATACCACGGCCGAAGCTACCAGCAACCAAGTCATTTTCTCGGCGTTGGATTTTAACGTCACGGAAAGAAATAGTTGGTAAATCACCCGTTAATTCTACCATGATTTGCCAGCGTCAACAGTAAAGAATAAGCCAAATTCAGTACCAACAAATAATAGGTTCTTGTTGACATGATCTTGAACAATACGCCAAACTAAGTGCTTGTCAGGTAAGTTTGATGCTATGGATTTCCAAGACTTGCCACGATCCGTACTCTTAATTAAATAAGGCTTATAATCTCCAAATTTATGGTTATCTAAAGCAGCATAAACAGTGTCTTTATCAAATAGATCAGCACGAATGTCATTGATGTAAGCAGTTGCGGGTATCCCTTTGATGTCTGCGAGCTCATAGCGTTGCCAATTTTTACCACCATCTGAGGTGACTTGAATCAGCCCATCATCTGTGCCTGCATATAAAATATCTTCATCATGAGGCGACTCTGCTATATTTGCAATGGTATTAAAATTAGACATGGCTAACAGATCAAACCCTGAATCTACAGACCAGGTCCTATCCATGACGGGCATGTGCATTCTATTTTCATTTTTAGTCAAATCCCCTGAGATAGGTCGCCAACTGCTGCCCCTATCATCAGAACGCCAGATGCGTTGTGATGCATGGTATAAACGTTGGGGATTATGAGTAGAGACCAATATTGGGGCGTCCCAATTATATCGTTCTCCAGGTTCACCTGGGCTGGCTTGTGGTTGAATAGAGACGTACTCATTCGTTTTGCGGTGATATCGAGCGAGGTTTCCTTGTTGTCTTTGCCCATAAACGATGTCTGGGTTACCAGGTTCTGTGGCTGGTTGATGCCCGTCCCAATCAAGAATCAAAAACCAGTCATTATTTTTAATTCCATGTGTTTTTGTTGTGCGTGATGGTCCTCCTTGAGATGAGTTATCTTGGGTCCCACCATAAACAAAATAAAAGGGTTTTGAGTCGTCGACTGCAATTTTATAAAACTGAGTGATAGGCAGATTTGATAGAAAACGCCATTTTTCCATATTGTCCCTTGTTTCATAAATACCTCCGTCACTGCCAACTAACATAAAGTTAGGGTCAGTTGGGTGAAATGCCATGGCATGATCATCGACATGTTTATTTTTATTGTTCAGTGGTTTCCAGTTTTTACCACCATCATCACTGTATTGGCTATTATTACTCGCCATATAAATACGATCGAATCGATGAGGGTCTGCAAAAATTTCTTGATAATAATGTGGCCCTGTTCCTCCTCCCACTGCATCAGACATTTTAGTCCAGCTTGCGCCTTGATTATCGGATCGATATAAACCGCCTTTGCGTTGATTGAGTTCAATTGCAGCATAAACCACATCAGGATTTTTGCTTGAAATGGCCAAACCAATTTTCCCCATATCAGATTTTGGTAAGCCCTGGCTTAATTTTCGCCATGTCGTTCCACCATCATCAGTGGTGTGTATGGCTGAGCCCGGACCTGTGCCCACATAGGTAGGCAGCGTTCTTTGTCTTTGCCAACTGGCAGCGTAGAGTTTATCAGGGTTTCGAGAATCAATGACCAAAGATGTCACGCCTGTCCATTGATCAATTTTTAAAACATGTTCCCAAGTTTGGCCACCATCAGTTGTTTTAAACAAACCTCTTTGACCACCTTTGCTCCATAAAGGCCCTTGAGATGAAACCCAAACAATATTTGAGTTTTTAGGATGTACAATGATATCGGAAATATGTTCAGATTCTTTCAAGCCCATATTTTTCCAAGTCTGGCCTCCATCTGATGAGCGGTATACACCATCACCAAAACTGATGTGTCGTCCGGCATTATTTTCGCCAGTTCCAACCCAAATTATATTGGAGTTATTAGGATCAATGGTGACATCCCCTGTAGAATAGACAGCCTCTTTATCAAAAATTGGCATCCAAGTAATGCCAGCATTTTTGGTTTTCCAAACACCACCAGAGCCAACAGCCACATACCAGATAGATGGGTTTTGGGGGTCAACCTCAATATCTGCTATTCGCCCTGACATATATGCGGGGCCAATATTTCTTAGCTTCATTCCAGAAAATAATTTTTCTGTCATTCGTAGTGACGAATCTTTTTTAGCAGCTTGAGTCGGTGAGATCACCAATCCAATTAATAATGCCACAGTAATTATGTACTTCATTCATATCTCCCATAAGTCATATTTAATAACGTTTTTTTGTTTTTGATTATTTTAATAGATACATGCCAAAAGACAAGAAACAATTGATAATATTATGTGACCGTATATTTACTCTATTGATTGCATTATGAGCAGATGCTTTGTTCAAAGCCATATTGAATTGATAAGCGATCAAATATTGTGATTAATCAGAGTTTTTTTTATAATAAATGTAAGTACTAAAAGCCAATGGGGAATTTGCAATGAGCAACATATTAAGTGAAATCATAAGACTAGAAGTTTGTCCGAGAATAAAAATTTACTGCGAAAAAGCTAAAATTGGCCAGATTTCCACCTAATTATTGTCAAATATACCTATATTCTCCTCAAATTAGGTGAAAATCTGACTCAATTTATCTTTCTCTCGCTACAATCCCTATTCTCGGACAAGCTCCTAATAATTTTTATGTCACAAAATTCAATAAATAATTCAACTAATGAGCCATCAACTCTTTTAGGGGGTATCAAAGTTTTAGATTTAAGCCGTATTCTTGCTGGTCCCTGGGCGAGTCAGACTTTGGCTGATTTTGGTGCTACTGTTTGGAAAATAGAGAAACCAGGTGTTGGTGATGATACCCGTCATTGGGGACCTCCTTATTTAAGCAGAGAGTCAACAGAAGAATCGCTTTCAGCTTATTTCATAGCTGCTAATCGAGGTAAACATTCTATTTGTATTGATATCACTCAAAAACAGGGGCAGTTATTAATTATGGAACTGGCACGAAAAGCCGATATATTAATTGAAAACTTTAAAGTAGGTGGTCTTAAGAAATATGGCTTGGATTATCGAAGCCTTTGTCAAAAAAATCCCAGCTTGATTTATTGTTCAATCACTGGTTTTGGCCAAACCGGACCTAGAGCTAATGAGGCTGGTTATGATGCAATGATTCAGGCAACTGGTGGTTTGATGAGTATCACCGGAGACTCAGAAAAAGCTGGAGGTAAAGCACAAAAAGTAGGCGTTGCGGTAACGGATTTAATGACCGGAATGTATGCCGCAACTGGAATCTTGGCAGCCTTAAATTATCGCAATGCAACTGGAATTGGTCAGCATATTGATTTGTCATTACTGGACACCCAAATTGCCATGTTAGCCAATCAGGGTATGAATTATCTGGTGAGTGGAAATATTCCTTTGCGACATGGTAATGGCCATCCCAATATAGTACCTTATCAAACCTTCAGCTGTAATGATGGAGAATTTTTATTAGCCGTTGGAAACGATCAACAGTTTAATAAGACATGTCAATTGTTAGAACTGGCTTATTTGGCAGAAGACGATCGATTTAAATCAAACAGTGAACGGGTGATAAATAGAAATAACTTAATTCCTAAACTGGCAAAAGCTTTTTTGACTCAAAGTTGCCAGCATTGGCTCAAATTATTGCACAAATCTGGTGTTCCTTGCGGACCAGTGAATAATATTGAACAGGCTCTGGATGACCCTCAAGTTAAACATAGAAATATATTGTTTGAATTGGTGGACAAAAACAATCAAAAAGTACCACAAATAGCCAATCCGTTAAAATTTTCAAAGCTGGATTTATCTTATCAATTATCACCACCGATCTTAGGCGGCTCAACGAAAGAAGTGTTAACCCAGGAGCTGAACTTGTCTGAAGCCAAAATCACTGAATTAAAAACCAAAGGGGTGATTACATAAAAGTTGATGATGAAACATCAAGTACTTATATAACAAAATTAAATCTTCAGAAGCGTTCATATATGATCCCATTGATATGCATTGATATGCATTGATTCTAGATTACTTGAGTCGATTATCAATATTTTTTGACAAGGCCAATGCCACAGCTTTGTGATCGGCAATAGTGACAGTAACGGTGACGGTAATTATCTTTTCATTGTAAAGAGCGTTTAATAATACATGTCCTGGCATGTTTTTATTTTTGCGCTTTCTATCCATCATGGCTCTTTCGCCGACTTCAGCAATATCAACGGCACCAAGTTCTTTCAAATAGTCCCATGCGTAGGATTTTCCAGAGTAAATTGTCACGCGAACTTGTTTTAAGCTTTCTCCTATACCTGTTTCCCACTTGCAGTCAAGGGTGCCTTGTGTCATTTGTATTGGTGTACCAATAATGGCTTCAATATCAGATTGACTCCATGTTGAACACATATTAAAAGTACCAGCATTAGTCTGTGGTAAATGATTTTTTGTATCAGAGGTGAGTACATTTGGAAGTTTATTGGCAATTTCATGTGCAGTAGCTGTCAATCGTTGTGCATCTGTTGCCATGCCAGTTACATAGATCATAATCAGTTTATTGTCTTGCTCAAATGACATGGCATAAGCTTGTTCTTTATCCCAGACAGTGTCATATAGGACAGTAGCATTGTTACCTGGCCCATGTTGAGCTTTCAGTACGGGTGGGTTTTCTAAATTATATGTACGCTCTTGCACGGGTTTCGCAGTTGCCAATGGTTCGACTGTCACATTGACAGAAAAGCCAAGATTTTTGGACCAGTAACAGCTTTCATGAGATGTTTCACGACGATTAAGAGTCCAAGCAGTTTTTACAGTTGCCACAGCGGTTGTATCAGATAAGAAAGGACAGGGAGCAACTTCTTTTTTATCTGGTACGATAAGGCCAAGATATGCTCTTTTATTAAGGGGTGTCGATGTGATATTTAGTGTCACAGCTTTTGCTTTTACAGTGTTGGTTGAAGAGTTTACGGTGACTTGCTTAGTTGGCTCTGTATCGCTGCAAGCCACCAAAAAAGTGAGTGCCATAAATGCAAGAGTTCTGATAGTATTTTTAATTGACATATGCCTTCTGTAGTTTTTTATGTAACTTATAAATACGTATTTTTGAATAAATTGATGACATGATTTGTAAGAAAAGTAAGTGACCAATCGATGGAATAAATGAATAAGGCTATATATGAACACCTCTAACCTCATGATTGTTAATCATTTGTTAGCCATTACTTTATGTAGCTTTAAGAATGGTTCTTATTTATCAGATTATTAGGGTAAGTGAGTATGATCATGGAGATACCTGCTTTCGCAGGTATGATGGATTATTTGTGTGCATGTCCCTAGGTCGTCATTTTCAGATATGGCCGTGCGACTTTTTAATCTTTGCGTTTTCTTTTTTTGTTTTTGAAACTTTTGCTTTTGTATTTTTTTTTAAAGTTGGGCTTTTTACCTTCACCTTTTAATTCTGAAAAGGGTTTTGAATCTACTTGTAAAATTAATTTATCCAAAGTATTTAATAATCCTGACATAAACCTCTGATAGCTGACACCACGTTGTGCCATAGAGGATAATTGAGACTCCCATTTCGCTGTCATATCTGGAAGAGTCGCAATCTCAGGAAGGCTTGCGATCAGTTTTTGTCCAATAAGGGTTGAATGGATCTGCTTACCCTGGCGTTTAAGATATGAACGGGTAAATAATAGTTCAATAATGCCTGCGCGGGTCGCTTCTGTTCCTAGGCCATCAGTTTCTTTTAGAATTTTTCGAATATCAGGTGCTTTTACAAATCGATTAATGCCTGTCATTGCTGCCAGTAATGTGGCATCCGTAAAATATTTGGGTGGATGGGTTTTTTTATCTAAAATTTCTGAAGATTCACAAAGCACTTGATCACCTTTTTTTAAAACAGGTAAGAATTTTTGAAGTTCTTCATCAACTTCATTTTTAGAAGGTATCGAGTTTGCAGACGATGATTTTTTTTCAAAAAGGCTCTTCCAGCCAAGATCAATGGTTTGCTTAGATTTTGCAGTAAAAGTTCCACCTGAAATTTCAAGTTTTAAAACTCGTTCTTCATAGTTAAAAGCAGGATACAATTGAATTAAATATTGTCTGGATATTAGCTCGTAAATATTCAATTCATTGCGGTTTAGTTGACCAGAAATACTTTTTTTGGACGTCGGAATGATGGCATGATGCGCTTCAACTTTTTTATCATTCCAAGCTTTACTGACTTGTTTTAAATGAGCGCCAATAACCGCTGAACTTAAATTAGAGCAAACCGATGCAATAGCTTGAGTCACTTGAGGGATTTGCTGTAAATGCTCTCGTGGTAAATACCGACAATCTGAACGAGGAT
>JAESTH010000005.1 GCA_016763695.1 Alcanivoracaceae bacterium | reverse complement strand
GTATGCTAAACAATAAAAAGACCGCGCTGATGCGCTGCCAATACCAATCGTGGAAACCTGTGCCGCCAGTGCCTAAATCTTTGTTTTTCATATTTTTACTGCCAAAACAAGTGCGAAAATGATTGTGCTAAACACCACGATTTTAGCGGATAATTTCATGGCTTCTCGGGAGTCAGTTTTGCCAATGTCCAATAGTAAAAAACGAACGCCGTTTATCAAATGATAAAACAATGCCACACACATCAACCACAAAAGAACCGTGCCTGTGCTGCTTTGTAGCCAGCTTAAACCGTAGATATACATGATATTGCTATGCGACATGGATAGCAGTAGCCAAAATGCCAATGGCATGGTCAACACAAGGAATACACCACTTATGCGATGAGCAATGCTGGCAAACATGGTCAATCGCCATTTATAAATAGCCAAGTGGGGGCTAAGCGGAGGTTGTTTATGATTCATTTTCATAGATAAGACAAGCATACGCTTTGCTTGAAGAAACGGCAAGAGGGTGATTCAAACTTGACTACCCCCCCCCAGCATGTACTGTGCCATCTATATTTCAACAGGGGTGTGGGAAATGAGCTTTAGTAACAAGCTATGTTCAGGGAAATTATATAAAATTACAGCCCAGTGTGCAGGGCTCTTTCTGTTGCTTAGCTTTGCTCCTATATCTTCTTTTGCAGAGCTCCCATTAACAGTTGAAGAACTACTTACAAAACAAAATCAATGGAAAATTGAAACAGGGCTCGTTTATTCTGATCAAACATATACTGATGCGCTGTTAACAACACTTGGGCTTCGCTATGGCTGGTCAGCCGATACTGAGTTTTATACACGAATTGGCTTAGTGGGAAGTTGGTCTAGGGTAGAAACTATTGAAGGCGTTAAACGCGATGTGTCAAGGCAAACAAAAGATGTTTGGTTAGGCGTTAACTACAAGCTCAAGAATGAAAGTTCTACATTTGGCTCTTTGGTTTTTTTAGAGGCAGCAGTGGCAGAGAATATTGCCTCAAAAGGTAATGATTGGGTTTATGCACGCTCGTGGCGTGGTGGAGCAACGATATATAAAACCAACGACCCTATTGTCATGGTTGGCACAGCTATTGTGGGATATAATCGACTGTTTTCTAATGATAAAGGAGAGAGGATAAATCCAGGTGAATTTATCCTTTTGAACCCTATGTTTTATTTTACTGCGAATAACGAAATTACTTTGGGTACAGGTATGTCGCTCAATCTTCGAGGGGCAAGTAAAATAAATGATAAAACTATAGGCACAGCAACGACAACCACGAAGTTAAATTTTAGCTTGACATATGCTGTTAGCAAAGCATCTACATATACCTTTAGTACAAGTAGTGATGTGAGTAGCTATAAAGGTAGCGACTTTGCTTTTAATTGGGTTTATAAAATGTAATGGAGGAAGGAGGTAAAAAAATGAATAAATAAACACATAAAAAGAAAAGACAATAAGTTAAACTAAACATCTAAAAAACAAGGAGATATAAGATGAAAATAAAAACAATTATAGTATTAATATTGACCATTTGGCTGAGTGCGACGGCTGCACAAGCTACGCCAGTAAGCCAAGGTAGTTTTTCAACAGAAGAATTGGCATTTGCATTTCAGGATGACAATATTCACTTCTCAGGGGGATATGATGTGTTCAGAGGAAATGAAATCGACACAAGGCGAATGGGGATTTGCTGGTGCTGTTTTTGCAGGTTTTACACACATTGTTTTAAATACAATACAAGGCAAACCTGTGACAGGGAAAAGTTTAGCTAGATCTATGGTGGTAGGTGCAATAAATCCTTTTGATTCGGTTTCGCCATTTTTTGGCTCTTGGTCACCAATAGGACGTGGTGTTTCATCAATTGTTTTTTCTAATTCGTTAAATAATGTATTACGATAATTATTAAATTGATGGCTAGCAGCATACGAAATAAGTATGCTGCTAGCCTTAACGGAGAAGTATTGTGAAAACAAATTTGTTTATATTTATACCCCTTTTAATGATGGGTTGCTCTTTACACACCCTCGAACAACACAATCCACATACAAAAATAAATGTGATTATTGATGTTGCATTAAGTGCGGAAGAAAGTGTGAGTAATGCAGTTAAAGAGTTGCAGCCTGATTTATGTTTAGCAGAAAAGATCGGGAATGTTGTTCGGCCAGATATAGAGAAAGCATTTAAAAAGCAAGGGTATGTGATGAATAAAGTATACCTTACTTCAGGTGTTTTGTTGGCTCGTGAAGAAAACAGCAAGTATCAAGGGTGTTTACGTGAACAGGATATTGGTTCGATGTCCATGTTACAGACTATATATCAAACTGTTCGTGACTTTCCTAATTTTTATTTTAATGCAAGTGGTAAGAAACGGTTTATTCGGCAGCACTTGCAAGCTTGGCAGGAACTTCATCCAGAATTGGATAAGAAATCTCGGTTAGCAATGGTCACTGTTCATTTAAAATTAACTTCGGATTCAACAGTTGAAGCATCTATGAAGACAACAGCCTCACTCATGGCAATGCTTCTTGCAGGCGATGGGCCTCCCACCATTTATACGCCAGGAGAAACCTGGGTTGTAGACTTGGGAGCCATTCTTGCTAACCCATCTAGTGGGGGAGTTTTTTATAGTGATTTTGATTCTTTTAAACAAAGGTATGTGTCAGAGAAAAATAGGCTGTCTGAATTTTTATCGAGAAGTATAAGGCTATTCTTTGATAAAATAAATGCTGTAGATAGGCAGGATAAGTGAGAAGTATCAAGTGGCTTTCCATAATTTATATGTTTGTGTTCTTTTTGACTCCTTGTGCTTCAGCAGAAATTAAGCATCAAACATTATCTGGAACAATAAATATAGACTCTTGGAAAAGCATGCGGGATCAGGGTGTAGTTAAACAAAATTTTGATTTCTCTTGTGGGTCTGCCTCGTTAGCATCAGTATTAAGTGGATTTTATGGCTTAAAAGTTTCAGAGAAGGATGTTTTGGATAAAATGGAAAAAGATGGTGCCGCATCATTTGCTGATTTAGCTCAAGTTGCAAAGTCGTATGGCTTTAAAGCTGGAGGCATAATGCTGAGCATGAATCAGCTTATGCAGTTAAAAATTCCTGTGATTGTTTATTTGAATTATAGGGGAGGAGATCACTTTTCGGTTGTGCGTGGCGTAAGTTCTGAGTGGGTATGGTTGGGAGACCCATCATGGGGAAATAAAAAATTACGAAAGGAGCAGTTTTTGTCCATGTGGGAAGGCACAAAACATAAAGGTAAAGCGTTGCTTATACTCCCTAAAAATATTGCTGATTCTTTAGTGAAGTCAGCGTTTTTTGGCTTTTCTAAAGTTAACGCTTTACCGTATGAAGTTTTATCAAACAGATTGATTACTAATACCTTTATGAGAAACTAAATATTTTTGCAGATCTGTTGTAAGTCTTCCAAATGATTGGGAAAGAAATGACCTGCGCCTTCAACCTCGAAAAATTGGGCATGAGGTAGCTTTGCAACAAAGGTTTTGACCTGTGCAAAGGGTACAATTTCATCTTCTGTGCCTTGGATAATGGTTAAGGGGCGGGTATCGCCCAGCAGAAAGTCGAACGACCAAGAAACATCGGGGTCAAGTCTTGCAATCATACATTTGCCCTCCTTATGCCCATGCCTACCTTAATTCAAAATGAAAATAACCCAGCATCGGAATAAGCATCGGGCTGAAATTGCTTAACTTAGTGCCATTGGGTAGCGTCCCCTTTTCCCTTCTCAACAATAAATATAACTAATCCTATCACAATTGAAAGAAGAAAAGTTGCATAAAGTTGAGTTAACCAGCCGACATAAAAATATATTACAGAGAGTAAAAAGGCGCATGTAAAATAAATAAATAGCTCTTTATGAAATACTTGGAATAGTGTCCAATTAAATAAAACATTTAAAAAAACAAGAATAAAACCAAGACAAAAAGGAAACAGCGTCAACAGACAAAGTAAATACTTTGCTGCAAAATCTTCACCTGTAAACAATAGGTATAGAAGACCTGCGACCATAACGATTATGAACACAATGTTTTTTAGTATTTTTTGTTTTAGCCCTTCAGTAGATATGCGCATGCTTATTTACTTTTTTCTTTATTCTCAGAATTGACTTTTATGACTCCTAATGATCCTCCAGCTGCCCCAGAACCAACAATACCGCCACGCATAGCGTTTCCATCCACAAAAGATTCAACTACAGCATTTGCTTTAGCAGCTTTCTTTTGTTTTGCCACAGGTCGTCCAATTTTACGGGTTGAGCCATTAGCTTTGGTTGAACTCGCCATACGAGAGGCTCTTTCCGCTTGAGAAGTCAAATCATCGTATGTTGATGAAGATAAAACATTCTTCTTGGCAAGTTTACTCCCTATTGCTCCTCCAAGCTGCCCAGCTCCCACATCATACAAAACACCCTTAACCGTAACCTCCTCTCCCTTCGCCTTCTTTGTCACCACACTTGTCGTAGCATCAGCCAAGAGTTCTGCGCCCTGTTGAATAACAACAGACCCTGCTTGAGTAAAAGCTTTAGCCGCAGTTGCAATGCCTCCACCTACAGCTCCCATTGCACCAGAAACTAACACTTTTTTTCCATCAATATCATCAATCGGCTTACCTTCCACCGCATTCGATGCGCCCTGAACAACAACATCCACACCCGCACCAACTAGAGCTCCAGTTGCCATAGTATAAATGAGGGGAATAAGCTGTATAAAATCATCCCCCTTAGCTTTATCCAGTTGATTGTATGCAGCGGTATTATTGGTGACATATTCACTGCGGTTGCCTGTGTGGCTATTGCTTGTTGCCATGCCATTATCATAACCATTAATGTCCAATGCCATGTCTGTGAAGTTCGTTAGATTTTCACCATAATTGGTGGCATAATCCTCTCTTGTGCCTTCAACATAGTTTTCATCACTTTGCGTATCTATCGTATGCGATGCCTCATGACCTGCCGCAATCACCAGCTTACCTGTGCTATCAACATAAGCATTGGCATCATTGATATATGCCGTAGTTGTGCCTGACTCAGCAGAAATATGCCCTGCGCGTGGGTCATTCGCATTCGCTACAATCACATTTTCATGCGTTGTATATCCAAGCTTCACCATCACTGCATCTGTAATACCATTAAGCATGGCTTCTTTTTCTTGCGGGTTAAGATTCGGGTCTTGAAGTTTGGCTGCCAAAGCTGGGTCTGTCGCAATCTTTTCCTTCACCGCTTCATAAGTCTTATGCTGTTTGTCGGTCTCACTAAAGAACTCAGTGATACCAACTGTATCATCCATCACAATCTGCCTGACTGTGTCTACAATCATGCCAGACTTCATAATGTCTTCGGCTATCTTGTCTCTGCCTTGCTCAGTGAGCAGGTTAGTATCAAGACTTCCCTTAATGCCCTTATGACTCTCAATAGCATAAATATCCACTTCATTGTCATTGATGTCACGGTTGAGCATGGTGGTGTCTGAATTGGCTTCATGTGCAACATTGATGCTGCCACTGCCAAGCGTTGCCAAGGTTTTGGTCTTGCTGTGGCTGTTATCTGCTGAGGCATCAACACTGGCAGTGCCGCCGGCGCTTACACTCATTGAAGTCGATTTGGAATCCGTTGTATTGTTTAAAGAGCTGACGGTTAAAGTATCTGTTTTAAGGCTTAATTGACCATTGTCATTACCATCTGCGTCAACTGCCGCAATCGTTGCACCTGTAACCGTGGTCGTACCGGCAACATCTATATTTACGGTTCCACCTGTGATGGAAGTTAACACTGTTTCTTTGCTGGATGAGCGCGATATCGCACCATTCACACTGCCTGAACCACCAGAAGAAGCTGACATACCCTGTGAACTTGATTTACTACTCGTACTATCCTGCACCGAGCTAACATCAAGGCTGCCTGTGCTGAGGTTTAAGGTGTTGCTTGCATGAATATTACCACCTGCAACTGTAGTTTTCCCTGTGGTATTGATCGTGATATTGCCACCACTAATACCTGCGTTGGTGTGGGTCACATTTTGATTGTTGGATTGTGAATTATCCGCGCTCACGCTGCCGCTTGTAGCATCACCACCGTAAATGCCCATGCTCACATTCATGTTTTTATGCTCTGAACTGTCCGAACTCGTATTCACATCTTTGGAGGCAAGGATATTTAATTCAGCACTATCAATGGTGGTATTGTTCGCTTCAAGCTGACTGCCTTGTAGCGTAGTTGCACCACCTGACTTAATCGTGATATTGCTTGCACTCAGATTACTGCCAACACTGGTTTCTTTGTATGAGGCAAAT
>JAESTH010000143.1 GCA_016763695.1 Alcanivoracaceae bacterium | reverse complement strand
TAATAGTGAAGCGCTAAATGTGACTACTAATGGTCAACTTAATTTCACCACGGCCTTAGATGATCTTTCCGTTTATGCTGTATCAATTACATCACAACCAACAACCCCGAATCAACAGTGTTTAATAACTTTAGGCAATGAATCTGGTAGTTTGGCAGGTAGTGATGTAGTTGTCACTATTGAATGCATAACAACTCAATACACTGTTGGAGTGGATGTTTCTGGTTTAGCCAGTGGTAATACTCTTGGATTAGACAACAGTGGTGAAGGCTTAACCGTTTCTTCAAATGGACTATCCAATTTTGCTAGTGGATTAGATGACTTGTCAGGTTATTCAGTATCAATAACATCACAGCCAAGCAGTCCAAATCAAACTTGTGAAAACACTTCAGCAAATCAAGTTGGGGCTATCTCTGGTGATGATGTCACTATCAGTATTGAGTGCACTACAAACAGATACTTTATTGGTGGAACTGTAAACGGGTTATTAGACAACAATTTTATGATGATAGGAAATAATACAGATGAGCTGATAATATCAAGTGACGGAGCTTTCTTATTCTCAATGCCTTTGATTGATGAGGAAAACTATGATGTGCAAATCTTGTTAGAGCCTGAGAATCCCATTCAACCTTGTACGTTATTAAATAATACAGGCATGCTGGATGGAAACGATATAGTTGATATCGAGATTAACTGTGAGGTTGGCGATGATTTAATCTATTCAGGTGGATTTGAAGAAGTCCCTGCAAAATAAATTTTATAGAAACGTTGATTTACAATACGCACTAATTGATTGCGCTCGTGTCGCGTTTTACTATCGAGATTTGGATATTATTTAAAATAAATGAAGTGATTGACTCGGTTTTTACGCTGTAGTAAGTAACAGACAATTATTTTGGGTGGAAAATGTATATTAAAATGTTTACTAAAAAAGTTATTTTAAGTGTTGGATTATTATTTATGGTTCAAGTATTGGCAGGTGTAGCAGCAGCAAATGCCTGTGAGACTAAATTTTCTGGTCAATGGAATAATAATGGAATTTGGGATAACTGTGGGGGTACTATTCCACAATTAGGTGACACTGTATTAATTAAAAGCCCCCATGTTGTTGAGTTAAATGTTGATACAGCAGAACTCGACGGATTAACTGTTGAAATTGGAGGCGATCTCAATGTAGCACAACGATTGTCGAATCCTCAACTGGGTTATAGCATTAATCTGCATTCGACGGCTACTCAAAAAATAGACCTAAGTAATGCTTTGATAAACCTATCAGCACACTTGACCATTAATGCCAAAGGACAAGACATATGGTTGGGAGGTGTCATGGGTCCATTCGACATACATTTAAACAGTAACGCAGAAACCCGCTTGATGGGTAAAATCGGAGAAAAAGACAACTTAAATAGTCCTACTGCTTTTATTACTGATGCAACGGGAACGACAGTGTTCGATATACCTGATGGATTGCAAAATGCACCCAATTTTATAGTCTATGGAAACAGAATATTTAATGATGATGTTTTAATTGCACAACACGCATCTTTTTTTGGTGGTCTCGGTCCGATTACTTTCATTGGGACTATAAATTTAGATCCATTTTCTGGTTTAGCAGATTTATACTTTAATCAGATAGGCTCTTCAATATTACAGTTTAATAAAAATGTAGGCGAAGTAAAAGAATTAAGAAATATACAAGTATTCAATTCAAATAATGCAACCATAGAAATGAATTTGTCAAAAATGATTGCTGAACAAAGAATATCACTGCGAAATGTTTTACTGAATTCGCCTACTTATACGGTACTTATAGAAAGCACCACTACAGGAGCCAATAGGCCTATGGGATTTAGAAACTATTTAAGAACAGCAGCAACAGCAGCAAATCCAAATAAATTGATCATTAATTCAGCAGTAAATGATGTATTATTATTCTCTTCTATTGGGGACAACAATCAACCCTTATCAAGCCTCATTATCAATACGACAGGCACGATTAAATTGAATGGCACATCGGTTATTACTACCACTGTGAGCCAGGACTATACAGGCGATGTTTTATTGGCCACAGATGTTGTTTTGAATTCTCCAGAAGTCACTTTCCAAAATAATATAGATACTGCTGGATTTGATTTAACCTTAAATACTACGGATACAAGTGGAGCTACAAAAATAGAAGGAGTTTTAAGTGGATCTGGTGATTTAATTAAAAATGGTGTTGGAAATCTAGGTTTTTATTCAATCAATTCATTAACAGGAAATGTGGTGCTTAATGAAGGTCAATTAAACAACCAAGTTGCATCGGATTCCATTTTCCCAAATATAGCTCAATTATCATTGGCTGCTGGAGCCACCGCAACTTTGGGGCATAGTTCTACAAGTGATTACGTGCTTGGTAATAACCAATCACTCTTAGGTAATGGTCTGTTTGCAGGTAATTTGATTGCCAATAGTGGCGGAACAGTTGCTCCAGGTTTGAGTCCAGGAACATTGTCAGTGGATCAAATCAATATGAATACAGGTTCGATACTGTCTATTGAACTTAATGGCACTGTTGTTAATACATCCTATGACCAATTGTTGTTAGATTAAGGTGGTTCATTAGGTGGCGCGACACTAGATTTAAGTGTTGGTTTTAACCCTGTCAACGGTGATACATTTAAGATTATTTCATCAAGCTCAGCAATTACAGGAAACTTTTTTGGGTTAGCAGAAGGAGTTCCTTTTATTTCTGGGAACACCATTTTTTCTATTAGTTATATTGCAGGGGGAGGCAATGACGTGGTTTTAACATCCCTGGGCTCATCAAACATACATGTTAATGCCAGTGCCACACCAGGCGGTGATGGCAGAAGTTGGGCTTCAGCCTTTAATCACCTACAATATGCCCTGGACGCATCTCTATTGATTAATGAAATTTGGGTGGCAGCTGGGATTTATTATCCAGATGATGGAGGTGGTCAATCTAACAATGATAGATTAGCAAGCTTTACTTTGATTGATGGTGTGTCGATTTACGGTGGATTTAATGGTACTGAAACACAACTAGATCAACGCGATCCAGAATTAAATGTCACTGTATTATCAGGTGACATCGAGCAAGACGATAT
>JAESTH010000142.1 GCA_016763695.1 Alcanivoracaceae bacterium | reverse complement strand
GGCTGTAATATCTCCTCCTGAAGTAATATTACCTGTGGTTGTGGATATATTACCAGTAGTCGATGTTATATCTCCTGTTGAAGTAACTTTACCGCTAGAATTAATATCTCCAGCTGTAGTGGATATGTCGCCTTTGGTGGCTGTAATATCTCCTGCCGAAGTAATATTACCTGTGGTTGTGGATATATTACCAGTAGTCGATGTTATATCTCCTGTTGAAGTAACTTTACCGCTCGAAGTAATATCTCCAGCTGTTGTGGATATATCACCTTTCACCTCTAGTTTTGAAGCAGGGGTATCTGTACCAATACCCACATTACCAGAAGTATCCACTGTAACCCCTATTATGTCAGAAGCAAAAATATAGATTGGTACTATAAGCAAAAGAGTTATTAATATTATTTTTTGAGATAATGGTTTTTTCATTAGAACGCCTCCCTAATTAATTTATTAAGTATTAAATTTTTACAACTTACCCACAAATGCTTGACGCCGCTAACTACTGTAATAGTGACGTCAAACAAACCTTTAAGTGCCTTCTAGCGACGACCCAGTTTATAATCATCACTGTTCATAAAATCAATATGCCATTTCTTTGGTAATCGCTTCAGAACTTCAGTTGGTTTGTTCTTGTAAGCTTTGGCATAAGCATTTTGCATATTTGCATCTCCAACAAGAAATTCATTGGCAAAAAAAGTAGTATTATCCATGGTCACTTCTTCTCCATTCGCTCCAAGGGTTATATTGTAAACTTTACCTTTATATTTTTTTCGTAAAACCTTTTCAATAATAGTCTTTCCATCTCTGGCAATCAATACATCACCCTTTTTAAGTTCCATGGCAAGCTTAATGCCACCATCATATGTCACAACAGGATGCATTTCGGTTAACATAAGGTTTCTGCCCTTTTTATCTTCTATATAGATCATTGGTTTTTCTTCAGTTCCTTCAGTAAGTCCTTTTGACGTTTTAATTGTATTATTCCCTGTCACTACTCTTTCTGTGCCATTAAAAAGCGTTTCTATCCTGGGTTTATTACCACCTTCTATTTCAACTTTAGTGCCAGCAGCAAGACAACCTGCAAATACGGACAACTCTGGTATTATAACCACATTATCAGCTGGAGGAATAGTTGCAGCACTAGTAACCTGTGCGGTCAAAGGGTTCCCAGAATCACTCTCTGTTACTGCAATATAGGAGTTATATATCAGCTTATCGCCCTGAGCAAGACATTTCGTTTTTGTTACAAAATCAGCATGATCAATTGAATAAGTAAGCGTTTTATTACTATTGGACATAGTTGATGCTTGTTGAAAACCAAGAGGGTTTGGGCCACTGGCAACACACCCACCGCCAGAAGTATTAGTTGCTGTAAATGTGGCCAGCAATATTTCCGGATTGTTTCCATCTACCTTAATAGCATTCGGATAAACTATATTTCCATTTAATTTTAGATCAACCGTTTTAGTGCCCTTCACAGTTCCATACTTGCAGTTATTACTTGTGTTCGGCGTTCTATTGACACAGACGATGATGTCCTGACCTGCAACCACAGGGGATGGGTCAAGATTAGTCAGTATAGGCAAAGTTTCTGCTGTCTCTAAAGTAGAAGCTCTGGGAGAGTAAGGAACCCCTTCAACTGTGAAAAAAGATAAAAAAACACCTTTTACCACTGAGTCTTGTGTATTCTGCTGTGTATTTAAATGATAGTACGGATCTCCTGTATTACTGTATAGAGATGTAGGTATGCCAATCGGTTGATTGTTACTGTCATGAAGCGCAAGAGAAAGAGCAACAGAATATGGCTTTCCGCTAACTGCAAGTTCAGCTGCAGCATGATAGTCTGAGTCATTGCTGGTAGAAATACCAGTCAGGTTATGAATAAATGGAGAGTATGTAAAATCATCATTATCTTGATCAAGAACAGTTTCAGGCACACCATTCTTTAAATGGTAAACTTTGGCTTCTTCAATTGATTTATGCAGTTGCGGGAATTTGTTCTTTGTCATTCCACTTCGATTAAATTGACTTAACAAAAAGCGATAATCCCTGGCATCTGATAGGTCAAGTGCTCTTCCGTGAGGGCCGTTTGATGTGTCCATAACATATTTTGCATCACTATGCTCTTGCCTGGAATAATCATTTTTATTTATTTTTTTAGCTTGAACTTTAGCACAAGAAATGATTGACACACTTAGTAAGCAAAATACCATAAGCTTAATAACTTTTTTTAATATAAGTTTACTATTCATAATTGTTCTCCTTTTTTTAATTTATTAAAACATAAAGATCGGTTTAAAAATTCAACTTAATTCTGGGTTTTTAAACCACCTAAAAAATTTATTTTTGCAGTATTATTATTTGTGTAAACATAATTCCCCTTTACCTTATCAATCTTGAAATTGGCAAAGTTAAATACGCCCGATGAATCCGTGATACTGAGTCCACTGGTCGTATTGGTAAGCGAAATATTATTGCCACTATCAGAAAAATCATAGGAGCCATGAGTATCATCAAAATACAGACCTTGACCAGAAGTAGCCATTAGCGCTGTACCAGTAAATATAATAGCAGCACCTGAATCATTGGAAGCACTTAATAGTGGCCCTGAACCATTTTGGGTAAAGCTACCTTTATTGATAGTCATCGTATTGGATGCGGTAAAATCTATAAATGAGCCCTTGGTGCTACCCCTTAATGAAGCCCCAGTAAAATCGTATATGCCACCTGCACCATTAAATAAAACGCCATATCCATTGGGTGCATTTATGGTCGTTGTTTTACCACCAGCAAAAATAAGCTGTTGAATACTGCTGGGACCTACTTTTATTGCCCCACCAGTACCACTTTGGGTGATAGTACCTCCGCTTATATTAATGGCTACAGCGTTAGCAGACAGGTTAATCAAGGCATTATCTGTGCGTCCTGATATTTTAGTATTATCAAATGAAATAGAGGCCAAAGAAGTACTGTTATTAATAGTGACGGCGCTTTCAGAGCCATTCATGTTTACAGTGACACCTGAGAAATTATAGCGTCCACTCACACTATCGAAACTTAGTCCTGTACCTGAAGTTGCGGTCATGACTGTATTTGTAAACGTTATTTCACTGTTTGTGTCTTTATTGACAAAAAGTATTGCTCCATTACCACTTTGAGTAACAGAACCACTATTAAAATTGATTGCCATAGGGCTTTTATTCATGGCAATAACTGCCTTGCTATAATTTCCTTTTATAGTCGTTGTATCGAATTTAAATATTCCGTTTGAAGTATTGAGTATATTTAAACCATTAGTGACTCCCACCATATTGATATTAGCACCTGAAAAATCATATGTGCCCCCAACATTGTTAAATAAAATTCCACCACCACCTTTAGCAGTGATACTGAGTGAACCAGTGACAGAAAATTTTGTAGTATCACCTGCTGCGATACTTAGCGTCTCTCCTGTACCCTTTTGATCAAGAGACATATCATTAAATAGCACAGGAACACTATTGCTTGCTAAAGTAATCAGTGATGTTTTAGGCTTACCTGTTATGGTTGAATTATCAAATGAAAAACTTCCGTCAATAACAGCTTTTATAGTAAGACCTTTTTTTGATCCCTGCATATCAAGGATGGCATTTTTGAATGTATATACTCCACTCACTCCATCGAATACCATTCCATAACTACTGGCTGTTAATTTAGTATTAATAAAAGAAAGCTGGCTTTTATCGTTTTGTGCAATATTTAATAAAGCTACAT
>JAESTH010000141.1 GCA_016763695.1 Alcanivoracaceae bacterium | reverse complement strand
CCCTTGGGTTCCATGGTAATTTTAAAAAAGCATAGCTCATTCTGATAATGGTAATAGAGCACCTCTATAAATAACCCGGCCTGCAATTAAACAATATGGCCGGGTTAAACAAGACCAGCTTCTTTTAACATCGGTAGGTACTTTTGTGATACAGGGACTTCAATATTGTTTTTCATAATTAGAGTGGCTTTACGTGTTTGTTTTTTTACATCCATTACTGCATCGATAGCCACCCACCAAGATCGATGAACTTGCAGCCCCTTATAATCTTTTAATTCTACCAAAGCATCTTTCATTCTTAACAACATCATATGACTGCCTTTTTCTGTATAAACCAGTAGATAATGATCATCCATAGAAAAACAAATCAAATCAGAACCCAGTTTATGAGGTATTCGATTAATGAAGTTGTTTTGGTCATGAGTAACTTCATGAACCGATGCAGTATTGTTTTTTGCATGGTCTATTAGATAGCCTAAGACATTTAGAGTTAAGCCCAATACAAATACTTTGGGGAAAAAGAATAAAAAGTTTTTTGGAAAAGCCAGTTCTAAATTCATAAAATAATGAGAAATATATTCAACAAAAAAAGATAAAAAAACAGCCCCAATGAATGAAGAAACAATAAAACCAAATAGGATATTTAAGTCTTTTTTATCAAAATACCATTGACAGAATCTATCCGTTTGGAAATAAATAAAATGTCCTGCTCCAATCAGGATCACCCAATATAACAAACGATTGAACAGAGGGATTTGATAACTGCCAAACGGCCCAAGATAGCCAATAACCAGTCCAATACATAGGTTTATTAAAACCGTCATCATACTGGGTAGTTGAACATGGTAACGTTTGTTGAGATTAATTTTACTATTTGACAAGGCTAGTTTCTCTTAAAATATTAGGTTCAATTGTCGCTTATTATAGCATCATAAAATTGATTTGTAGCTTGCTTTAATCCTCACATCCCTATCTCACTCGTAAACGTATCACCATAATAGATTGTTTTATTCGAATCCTAAAACCTCTTTTAATGTAGGTTGGCTGCTGAAGTACCAAGCCCAATACTTCGATGCTTGCATCTACACATTTAAATATCCTATAAGAGACATCACATTGACAGAAGGCGATCCTATGTATTTATGACAGGTTTACAGATAAATTTAAATTTGAATCCGCACTTAAAAGAATGGCATAATACATAGATTGATTTTACTGATCAATTAATAGAGGTGCCCTAAAGTAACAACAATCAAATTTTCTCCAACAATTCTTATTGGTCCCTCACTTTCCATGACAATCAATTCTCCATTGCTGATTTTTAATGCATCAGTATGTAAATAAACAACTGCTTTTGCTGTATGAGTATAAACAAAACATAAATCGACTGTGTCTATCTTGATTTCTTTTTGTTTAATTGAGGTGAATACTTCAACCTGATATTTTTCATCCTTTGTCATTAAATTAAAATCTTTAATGGCACCATTAATTAGCTTACCGATGGTTTTTGATGCCCCATTAAAACTGGAAACAGCAAGCCGTTTTTCTAATAAATCGATTTGTTGCTTGTCATGGTTCAGTTCAATGCCTTTTCCTTCAAGCAATATTAAATGGCGCTCATAGCCAGAAAAGTCTGAAAAGGCCCCATCTTCAACAACACTGGCAATACTTAATCGCCAGTTAAAATCATCGATGCTGTCGTTTTCACTGATTGCCAACTCAGTGGTTTGTCCTTTGCCATTTTTCCAAGGGATGGTTTTGAACTGATGTGGAGAAATTATTTTAATCATGCCATTATTGTAATTGATAAGGGAAAAAAGGCACAATCTTTATGTATCAATTTAAATCAGAAAAATGTGCTCATGCCTACTATGGCAGAACTACTGATTAATCATGAAAATAACTTGACCTGACGGGGCGTCCATATATGCCCTTGTATTTAATATGACTTAATTTGCCTGCTTTTTTATTATCACAAGCGTGTATAGTCCTTATGTCTTATGTTAAAGTACTCTTCATCTAAGCTCTGCTTCTTCTCTAAAAGAACTCTTAAGTATTTCATGGTTCTGGTGATTGATAGCTGCGCTATTCTATTATCAATTTTCAGGAGTTAAAACATGTTAAAAGCAGAATATAAAACACGCGGTCTAGTACCCCAAGATGTCATCGAAGCCGTATCTTTTGATAAGCCCGAATTGAAAGAAGGTCAAGTGTTACTCGAAATGCTTGCAGCACCCATCAACCCATCTGATGTACTGACCTTAACGGGACAATATGGGATTTTACCACCGCTACCGGCTATTGGTGGCAACGAAGGAGTGGCCAAAGTGATAGAACACGGCCCCAATGTAAGCAGTCCGGATATTGGCCAAACAGTATTAATACCCATGGGGATTGGCAGCTGGTCAACACATATAGTGGCTGATGCTAAAGTGCTGGTTTCGCTACCTAATGGAGTCGACCCCATTCAATTATCTATGATTACAATCAATCCACCTACCGCATCATTGATGCTCAGTGAATTTGTTGACCTGCAAAAAGGTGACTGGGTGATCCAAAATGCCGCAAATTCTGGTGTGGGTTCTTATTTGATCAAATTAGCAAAATTACGTGGTATAAAAACGGTCAATGTTGTGCGCAGAGAGTCCTTAATAAAACCTTTGTTAGCAGCTGGTGCAGATGTGGTACTGGTTGACGGTATTGTCGATGGACTCAGCCTTGCCAAAAGAGTCAAGGCAGCGACAGATTCTGCTGCCATTAAATTGGGGATTGATGCCGTTGGTGGTTCGGCGACTGATCGATTAGGCGGAACACTTGCCGAAGGCGCAACTCTGGTTAATTATGGTGCCATGAGTGGTGAACCCTGCTCGCTTGCACCCACAGTTATCATTTTCAAGGACATTACTGTACGCGGTTTTTGGTTAGCCAAATGGTTCAGAACCTCTACACCTGAGCAACAGAAGGGAGTTTTTGCTACGATTATCGGCTTAATAGCCACTGGCAAGTTATCTGCACCCATTCATGCAACCTACTCTGTCAAAGACATCAAACAAGCCGTTACCATAGCAGCCAGTGGTCAACGCAATGGCAAAGTCGTTATCGTAAAGGAATAGTTCTGAACTAAAGAATAAAAAGGACATATGATTCTAGAAAAATACGACAACTGAATTTTGGCCTTTAATAGGCTAAAATTCAGTTAATTTCTAAGCTTAAGAAGAAAATTGATTTCAGCCTTTGATAACAAGAACAATCCTTGATTTGATTCGATGGGCACAGGCATCAAATCTAACCCACCAATATGAAAGTTAATTAAATAGTTACCAATCAATACAAAGTAGAACATCAATTGATGGCTTTTGTCATGAATAGGCTCAATCATGGAGCTGCATTCTCATATATCTTTTTCATTGAATGAGTTGATCATATCCTCCCCCCTGACTCCACCGATTGTTGTTATGACTTTTGGCACTATTTATTTGTAATTGAAACATACATAATGACATCACATTGATATCACTTATACTCTGTTGTGTTTATCAAATCATCCCTAATCCAGATATAAAAACGCGAATTAGAGTGCAAAACATTGGCGCGTATAGTGGAGATAAAAAATGCTGAGTCGCCTTATTGGTGATGTGGCATTTTTTAGATTTGCTAGACGCATCAAGGGATTGTGTTATAAACGTGTTTTCTATATCGGGATTAGGGAATTATTAAATAACTGGAGAATAAATATGATTACAGAGAAAAAAATTAATGCCAAATCTGGTTTAACCATGTTGTTTGTCTTATTGGCCAGCCTATTATTGGACATTGTTCTCTTAATAGCTTTCGGTAGCGCACGTATCATTCCGTTAATGATGATTTGCCTTTTAGCCTTGCCCGTCATCATTGTCATGTTGTTTGGATTGTTTATGGTGCACCCCAATCAATCAAAAGTACTACAATTATTTGGTCAATACATCGGTACAGTGACGGACACGGGATTACGTTGGGCAAACCCGTTTTATTCTAAAAAGGCCGTGTCGGTAAGAGTGCGAAATTTTGAGAGTGGCCAATTAAAAGTCAATGACAGTGCCGGAAACCCGATTGAAATTGCTACGGTAGTGGTGTGGAAAGTTGTAGATACTGCTGAGGCCATATTCGAGGTGGATGATTATGAATCTTTTGTACAAATTCAAACCGAAGCAGCCTTAAGAAACATGGCATCAGCCCATCCATATGAATCGCACAAAGGAGAAAAAATAACCTTGAGATCAAGTCCACATGAAATTGCGCTATTATTACAAAAAGAGGTGCAAGATCGTTTGGACAAAGCGGGTGTTGAAGTCATAGAAGCACGTATTAGCCATTTGGCTTATGCCCCAGAAATCGCTGCATCTATGTTAAAAAGACAACAAGCACAAGCCATAGTTGCTGCCAGAACCCAGATAGTAGAAGGGGCAGTGGGAATGGTTGAAATCGCCTTATCAGAATTAAGTAAACGAAAGATAATAGAATTAGATGACGAACGCAAAGCCGCGATGGTCAGTAATTTATTGGTTGTTTTATGTGGTGAAGAAAATGCACAACCCATTATTAATTCAGGTAGTTTGTATTAACTCATGGCAAAAAAAAAATCATTTCCATTAAGAATCAATGAAGATATAATCACTGCAGTCCAGCAATGGGCTGCAGATGATTTACGCAGTGTCAATGCACAATTAGAATTCATTATTCGTGATGCCCTATGGAAATCTGGCCGATTAAAAAAATCTACTCCCAAGGTAACCATTGAAAAATAGTTTTTCATAAAAAACCAATGCTTTTCTTATTTGTCAGTTAAAATTTCCATATGATTTAGGTGCACCGCCTTTTCATGTGTGGTTTTATTAGCTTACAAAGATAATCTCTGTGATTTATTGTCTGACTTTATTGATTTTTATTTATGGTTTTTTACTTCTCACTTGTAACTATCGCTAAGTGTCAATTAAAAGAAGCTTTGTATAACTCCTGTTACGAGTTAATCATTCTCCAATCTATCGAAAAGAGCTTGACGTTTATTATTGGTCTTAATTGAAAATATTGGCGAAATAATTAAATACAACCAATACATAAAACCACTCCAAACACCAATAGTAGGAGGTAACAACCAAGCAGCTATGGCAGATGTAAAAGCAGGTAAAGCAACCATCAACCAAAGAGCGATATTAACTTTTGTTTCAAAAACCTCTCTAGGATTAAGTTTCAGTTGTTTTGTTTTGCTTAAAGTATACAAAAACAAAGAAGATAAAATCAAACAAGTAATGGTGAATCCAAACCCATAAAATACAAACAACCCTGTCATATCATCAACATTGGTGACTACGAACTCAGAGAGTAAAAAACCTCCGCTAAAAAATGCAAACATAGCTGCAAAGACTAATTTTAATGGATAAACAAAGACCAAAATTGAAAGTATTAACATACCACTTAGCATGACCGAAATTCCATCTTCCAATCCATATCGTCGACTCCATTGCAGGTGACCAAACCATATGTACAAGATCATAGCAATACTAGCTGCAAAAGAAGGAATGTCTTTCAATGATTTCATTAAAGCATCATAATTAGTAGGAACTGAGTCTCCTGCAATAACCAACATCGTCACAGCAAAAGCAAAAGCCGCATCAGTAAAAGTTTCCAATCGCGTAATATCGGTACCTCGCAATCTGAAACCATTTTTTATAGGCAATTTATTTAAATCCATAAGCTTATCGTTTTTATTATTTTGATAATAAGGATTAATATATTAGCATAAAGAGAAGTTAACCCCGTTTCAACAACCCCATTAAAATAAAAAAACCAACAGATTCGATAACATTAAATTTTAATTTTTGATAAATAAATACTGATTGGTTCATTTGATGTGAAACAACTAAATGTCCATAGTAGACTTTTTTTCTTATAATTGGCTTAAGATATACATTGTCTGTCTTCTAATACCTGCTGACTCATACCATAACAAATGGAAATATATCCTCAAAATAATCACATGAGCTCTTTACGATTACATAACCAATAAAACTGATGGTCTTAAGCTTGAAGGCCGCAATCGCACTGGCCTTCAAGCTGCACAGAAACTTATAGGATATTAGGATGCATTATCAATCCTTACTGGCCATGTTTTTTGCCTTATCCAAAGCACTTTGCAAGTCGTCGCCACTGGCAACAATGGCACTGTGGGCAGAAAGAATCAATTTTACCTTAATCTTATTGCGTTGTAGTGATTGAGCAAAGGCCCTTGTTGCCGGACTAGCTGGAGAGACATTACCCGCCGAGCGAAGACCAAAATGATCAGCTTCAAAAATGATTGCCTCTTCAGGCAGATAAACGACAAGCAGATGTTCTGTGTGTTCTGTTGGACCAATGTCTATGACTCGTACTTCACGATCGCCACTTTTGAATGTTCGATTTTTATTGACAGTCTCAATTTTCAGTTTTTTGTTTTCTGTTGAATCACGAATAACTTTTTCATGGGCACTGGCAGCAATAACCACTGCACCTTCCTCAGCATAAGCCTGACCTCCCAGTATATGATCACTATGATGGTGAGTCAACACCCCATATTTGATTGGTTTATTGGGCACAACTTCTTTCAACAATGCAATTCGTTCAGTAATACCGGCAGTGCCGCCAACTGCGATGACATGGTCGTCCATTTCAATGAACATAGCGTATGTGCCACTGCCACCAATCAGGTATACACCGTCACTCACCTTCTGGCGGCGCAAAGGATCGGGTTGAGTCGCTGATACTTGAACTAGGTTTTGTTTCAATTGGGTATATTCTGTTGTAGTTGGGTTGATTTGGGTATGAATGTTCTGGCGTTTCATGTTGTTTTCTTCATTAATAAACAATTTGAAATGTTGATTAAACGGAATCCCGTCTACTTTTTTGTAGTCACCAAAACGATAACCAATCAGGCCAAAGGTGCCGACCACCCGTTCACTTTTGTTCAGCATGTGCGTTTTTTGATCAAAATACAGACTGATCGCAGGACCAACTTCCATAACCAGCGACAACACATCGTGTGCACGTCCATCCACATCTGCTTGGCCCAGGTAATGTACAGTGTAGCCACGTTGCATCAGTTGTTTAACCAGTAATGCTGGAGTCACACGGATAAACGGCCCAGCTGAATTGATAAAATTGGGTTCAGCAATTGGTGAGGCCGTATTGGCACGATAATCAACCTGATAGCTTTTATCACCATTGATGATGGTACCGTTGCTAAATTCCTGACGCTCTGACATACTTTTAGCATTCGTTGTGAATTGTTGCTTTTCAAAATCAATCATACTGCTCCCTACAACTCTATTTTCATCCCAGGGAGGACCTGGTTTGCGACTCTGATTGACAGCTAGATTGCTTGTTTCGAATTTGACCACAACAGAATTCAACTTTGTCAGCCGTTCAGAGCCACCATAAGCCTCTATCACTTGATCAATCACTTCTCTTGCCTTATCAACACTCTGTTGAGTCAGGTTTTGAGCTGAAACAATGGTGCTCAACAAAAACGAGCCCAGTATAATAAAGATTTTTTCTCTCATCGTATTCTCCTGTGAAGTTAACCGCACCTATGGTACGGATATAGATGAGAAGTATTATAAAACTAAAAATCGGCTGGATTATCATAAATGAGACGAGTAGAAATATATTTGCGACCAATGAATGTATTTTCTCAATATTTTCTATCAAATCACCTGCAAAGATGATTTTGATACCAAATTAATTTTTACTTGAGATAAAAAAATATATCATTTAGAGAATCTAAAAGTAGAATCTAAAAGGACAGTCACTTTGTATTGCCTTAACACTTACGTCCCTCATTCTAAATAGAAGTGATGTGTGTCTTTTTAATTGTTTTTAATCAAAGGGGAAATCACTGCATTGTGTTCTTATTAGATTCATCGTGATTAATTGTTATTGATCAATATCACATTTAATCAGAACATTTGATGTTTTTTGTAGTCGTATATATTCTATACACTTATAAAAATCTGGAGAATAGCTTATGCAAGAAAGTGGCTTTTTTAAATGGGTCATTCGGATCAACTCACTGCTATTTTTACTGTTTTTGATGTTAGGTATTGGTGTATCATTATATGGATTTCACCTTATCAATAGGGTGACTTCATCCAGCAATGAAGTTGTGATCAGTCAATCGGGGTCTTCACAAACGGATGAGGAGGTGAAGGAATCTTTTCTATTGGAGGACATAACAACGGTCAGCGGAAATGATGTACAGTACTTGATGCTCAATGCCAAAACCACAAAACGCGGCTATCGTAAAGACATAAGAAATGTGGTGTTTTTTGAAGGTGAACAAATGAAGTCGCACTGGTTGTTTGAAAACAATGACAACAAATTTGAAGTCATGCAACAGTTAAAAAGGCCCATAGATGACTCTGATGATCAAATGACTGTGGCCATTTATTATCAATTGAGAAATGAGGATACAGATAATAATGGTAAAATTGATAAAAATGACATTTTAAAGATCGCATTAACATCGCCAAATGGCCATGATTATACAGAAATTGAAAAAGGCATGACTTCCATATTAGAGCATAGTATTGATGAGGATGCTTTGGTTTTAACACTGCTTACACAATTTGAAGAGTCTCTTGTAATGAAAAAGTATTCATTACAAACAAAGAAAAAAATATCAGAAAGAGAAATCACAAGAATTGGTAAAAAGTTTTAATTTTTAGCCAATGGTAATTTATTCATTATAATGTTCTATTATCTGCTCAATAGATAAGCATTGGCCTTGATGAGTTGGGTGAAACTCTGGATATCTACATTTGCGATGATCTGTATGGAAGTAGAAATACTAGACATACGTATCCATAGCAAACATCTACAACAATTCTGCTCTTGCAGCACCAATAGAATTTAAATCAAAATCGGTTATTATCAAAAAGATATATATTTTCTCGTAACCTTTTTAATAGCTGATGAGTCTATTCAATACATCAACTTTAAGGTTTAAATCAATGAATAAATTTTTACTTCTGACAATTATGCTGTTTTTTTCAATAAGTTTACAAGCAAAATCCCCTTCTCAGGGCATTGCAATATACAAACAATCCATTAATATTCATGCTTCATTACCCAAGTCACAGGCTGCATTAAAAGCCATGATTCCGGAGTTTCAATACATGCAATTAAAAATCAGTTTCAAAAATAACTTACTGCGCATGGAAACCATGCCTCCAGCAGATAAGCCCAAGGGTAATGGCATCATGGTCATGACATCTGTAGATAACGAGAATACCGTATTAAATGTATCCGATAAATTGCTGACACAATACGGTACTGTGATGGATATTGATTATTTATATAAGCAAAATTTAGGCACCGAAAATATCTTTAAATTTGTTGATGAAGTTAAAACAATCTATGGCTACTCATGTAAAAAGGCTATCGATGAGGAAAATGATTTCACTATTTGGTATCAACAGGATTCTTCACTAGTAATTGTACCATCAAGGGATTTTGTGAATATTCCTGGGCTCGTTGTTAAAGTTGAAGGTCCGCAAATTTCTTATGATTTATTAAGTTTAACTGAAGGTGTAGTTGATGAAGCTTTGTTTGCTATTCCTGAAGGTCATAAGGAGATATCATATGAGCAGTTTCAAGATTTACAGGAAGAGGCCATGGAAGAACTGCTGGGCTCACAAGGTACAAACTCTAAAATGATTAAATCCCACGTAAAAAAACTATGAAGCTGTCAATAAACAACTTATGCAAAACCTATGCTAATGGTGTCGTTGCCTTAGATGATTTGTCATTAGATATTGGCCTGGGTTTGTTTGGGTTACTTGGTCCAAATGGAGCTGGTAAGTCATCTTTAATGCGTACCATTGCAGCTTTACAAACAGCCGATTCTGGCACTGTTAGTTTCGATGAAATTGATGTATTAAAACAAAAAGCACAGATCCGCAAGGTATTGGGTTATTTACCACAGGAGTTTGGCGTTTTTCCAAAAACTTCGGCTTATAAATTGTTGGATTATTATGCCTTGCTTAAAGGCATTGGTCATAAAAAACAACGTAAGGAAACCGTTGAGGGTTTATTGAATCTGGTTAATTTATACCAAGATAAAAATAAAAATGTTTATGAATTTTCAGGTGGTATGAAACAAAGATTCGGCATCGCACAAGCTTTAATTGGTAATCCAAAACTCATTATTGTAGATGAACCAACTGCAGGACTTGATCCAGGCGAACGTGTTCGATTTAATAATTTATTAAGCCAAACAGGTGAAGATAGAATCGTTTTACTCTCTACGCATATTGTTGATGATGTCAGTGATTTATGTAGTGATATGGCTATCATAAATAAGGGTAAAGTGATCATGAAAGGCGCTCCTGTTGATTTGATTGATGCATTAGCAGATAGAGTATGGGAAAAACAAATCAGCAAGAAAGATTATGATAAATACTGTCAAAAATATGAGGTGATCCATTCACGCTTACATGCTGGCAATCCATTGATTCACATCATGAACGAAGACAATCCTGAAAATGGATTTGTGAAAATTACGCCAAAATTAGACGATGTCTATTTTACTGCCATTAATACTCAAAATAATAATGTGAGCAAATAACTATGCTTCTACAATTAATATCATTTGAATTGCTTAAGGCCTGCAAAAAACGTGCCAATCAAATTTACTTTTTAATTTTATTTGTTATTGGTTTTTTTCTGGTTCATGCAGCAGCTGGGTTCTTTGACTTTTTTAAAGTGGTTCTTGTTGGTGAAACCATGCATTTAAATGGTGCGAGTTTAATTAGCACTTTTTTAGGCTATTTCAAGGTTTTTTTGATATTTGTGGTGGCAGCAACGGTGAGCTCAATTGTGTTTGTTGATTATAAATACAACACATTGTCGATGACATTTACAACCGGTGTTTCTAAAACCCATTTTATTTTTAGTAAATTAATCTCTTCATTTATTGTCGCCTCAATTATCATGAGCGGCGCCATTTTTGGCCATGCATTGGCCTGTACTATGCCCTATTTGGATGCGAGTTTTTTTAATGACTTTAATGTGATTTATTACCTCAGCCCTTTTGCTAATAACTATCTGCTTAATATTTTCATTATGACCTCTATATTTATCGCTCTTACAATGATATTTCGCAGTTCTCTGGTCAATTGGGTATTGGTTATTTTATTTTATAGTTTTAATATTATTGCTTCTTTTTATTTTGAAGACATAGATACCTCGGTTTTAGGTGCAATGATTGATCCAACTGGCTCATTGGCAACTAAATTACAAATGCATGGTTTGAGTGCAGAGCAATTGGAAAACTATACACTAAACCTGGAAGGTGTCTATTTATGGAACAGGTTAATGTGGTTGGCAATAGGATTGTTGAGTTTGCTTATATTATTATTTAAATTTGATTTTCAATACCAGTCCAATTTTTTCAATTTCAGAAAAAAGTCATCAAAAACCGACATTAATGATAAGCCTTACTCAGCTTTTCAAATCCAGCAGCTAGCACATATTAAAACTGACCATGAAAAGAGCAGCAAGTGGAGTATTTGGCTCAGCAGTTATTTAAACGAGCTCAGGTTTATCACTTTTAGTCTTCATTTTGTTTTAACTATTATTATTGGTTTTGCTATGCTGATTATGACCAGTTCATCAACTGGAAACATGTATGAAACAGCCAGTTATCCAGTCACTTTTGAAATGGTCGAGTTAATAACACAGACATTTAATCTATTATTAACCGTCTTTATCGCACTAATGGCTGGAGAACTTATCTGGCGAGAAAGAGCAAACAAATGCAATGAAATCAATGATGCTTTGCCTGTATCTTCATTGATACCAGCCAGTAGCAAAATGATGGCACTGGTTTCCTGTGTCGCTATTTTTTTAGCGTTATTCATTGTGGCTGGTATTTTTATTCAATACAGTAAGGAATTTTACGATTATCAACTGAGTCAATATTTTATCAGTATCTTTGGTTTTGAATTTATTGATTATATGTTGTTTACTATTTTGGCTTTCTTTACTCACACATTGATCAATAATAAATATTTAACCATTATGATTTTGTTAATTTATTATTTTGCGGGTGTTTTTGGAGCCAGTTTTTTCGAACATAATTTACTCAAATTCAATGGCGCACCATTGGTCAGTTATTCTGATCTCAATGCTTATGGCAACAATGTGTTTTCCTACTGGATATTTAAAATTTATTGGCTTTTATTTGCAATTATTTTATTACTCATTGCCAACTTAATGTGGGTGCGGGGCGAGGTTTTAGGATTTAGGCGCAGGGTTAATCTAGCACTGAATAACATTTCCATAATCAGTAAGCCATTAATATCGGTGATGGCATTGTTTGTGATTACCGGCTGTTTTATATTTTATAACACAAATATACTTAACACTTATGAAAATTCTAATGATAAGGAGTTGCAACGTGTCGCTTATGAAAGCAATTATAAACAATATGAAGGATTAATTAACCCTGAAATTATGGATATTAAAATCAATATTGATATGTTCCCAGAATCAAAACTTATTTCGGGACATGGGCTATTTGAATTAAAGAATACCAGTAATCAGAGCATTGAGACTATTCACTTGGGTTATGACAAGGTGGTGAATTATAAGCTGGTCTTCTCAGAAGGTACTAATTTAAGTTTTCAGGATGATAAGTTGAAATACTATATTTATACCTTAAATAAACCTTTAAAACCCAATGACTCCATGACATTATCCTTTGATTTTGCCATGAATAATACTGGATTTAAAAACTCAGGCGCCACATCAATGATGAATAATAACGGTACATTTATTAATTCTGGTGCTTTTTTCCCTACTTTTGGTTATAACTCATCTCAAGAAATCCTGAGTAAAAGGTTAAGAGCCAAGCACAATTTACCCAAAAAACCTCTGGCATTATCAAGAGATGATAAGCAGGGATTAAAAAGTTCCATGTTTGGTGAAAACAGTCATTTTACAAATATCGATATCACAATCAGTACATCTGCAGATCAAACCGCTTTCTCGGCAGGAAATTTGATTAAAAAATGGACGCAGGGTGGACGTCATTACTATCATTATAAAAATAAAGCCAAAGTACAAAACTTCATTCCTTTTATATCTGGTAACTACGCAGTTAAATCTGAATTATGGCAAGATGAATTTAACAAATTTGATCCGGTTGAAATTTCTGTCAATTATTTCCCATCACACCATTATAATGTAGATAAAATCATGCAATCAACCAAGGATTCTTTAGATTATTATTCCAAGCATTTTTCTGCTTTCTCACAAGATCAATTAAGAATTATTGAATTTCCCAGAACTTATGGTTCATTTGCTCAATCCTTTCCTGCTACTGTGCCTTTTTCTGAGTCCATAGGTTTTTTAACTGACTTAAGAGAATTAGAAAAAGCAGATCTACCTTTTGATGAACAAAAAATAGACATTGCCTATTTTGTTACAGCTCATGAAGTCGCGCACCAGTGGTGGGCACATCAGGTTTCTTCTGCCAATGTTGAGGGCATCAATTTCTTAGTAGAATCATTAAGTGAGTATTCCGCCTTAAAAGTGATGGAAAATAAGTATGGTAAACAAAAAATCAAAAAGTTTTTACGTACAGAAAGGCAAAAGTATTTAATCTCTCGCGGCATGGAAACTTATGAAGAAAGGCCTTTAGCCCGTTCATTGGCTTCACAGCAAGCAACGGTGTATAACAAAGGCTCACTCAGCTTATATGCTTTGGATAATTATTTAGGCACAGAAGTCTTTGATAAGACCATCCAGGCATTCATCAAAGATTTTGCCTACAAAAGTGCTCCCTACCCAACCAGTAAAGACTTTATTGATTTGTTAATGGCAAATAGTCCAAAGGACTTACATTATTTTATCGATGATCATTTAAACAAAATCACTTTATATAAAGCCAAGTTGATAGATGCACAATATAAACGTGATGAAAATTTCGAATACCAAGCACACATCACTGTGGAAATCGATAAATTTTACAGCGATAAAAATGGCAAAGAAGTATTAACAGAGATGAATGACCTCATTGAAATAGGTATCTATAACTCTGAAGATAAGGAATTAACCCTAGAAAAATTCAAACTAAAAACAGGAGAAAATAAACTAAGCTTTAAGTTAAAACGTAAACCCAAATACATAGTGATTGATCCTTATTATCACATAATGACCACAGACTTTGAAATAGTAAAAAAAGATTTTATTAAAATGAAGTAGCTTACTTCAGGATATGTAGTTCTAAAAGTTCTTCACAGTTTAGTTTACATACTCACTATTTATTTGAAATAATTCATGCTAATTACGATTTATTACTTCAGCATTGTTTTTGCAGAAAAAAGCCGTTCAATGAACGGCTTTTGAATTAGTAGCGAGGCTTTTTTGGAGTTTTCTAGGTGCATCAAGGACTTGTGTTATAAACATGTTTTCTATATCGGGATTAGGGTATATTACTTGTGACCTTGATTATTACTACAAAATTTTAACTCTTTCTTGTTCTGGAAGATACATCCCATCTCCTGGTTTTACATCAAAAGCTTGATAGAATTCAGGTAGGTTTCTTAATATTCCATTAGTACGAAACTCAGGCGGCGAATGAATATTCGTTTCTATTTGTCGCAATAACTCTTCATCACGGTATTTATTCATCCAAATTTGCCCCCATCCTAAGAAAAATCTTTGCTCGGGAGTGTAGCCATCAATTATTGCATTGCCTTTATAATTAGCTTTAAAGGCTTTATAAGCAATAGAGAGACCAATTTGATCAGCAATATTTTCAGCTTGAGTGAATTCACCGTTCACATGCGTTCCATCAACTACAGTATAAGCATCAAACTGTTTTTTTAATTTCTCTGTACGTTCTTTATACTGAATAATATCCTCCTTGGTCCACCCGTTTTTTTTATTTCCATCAGCATCATGGTTTAAGCCTTGATAACCAAAACCATGTCCAATTTCATGTCCAATTATCGCACCTATAGCACCATAGTTTATGGCAGCATCTGCATTTAAATTGAAAAACGGAGCTTGTAAGTATCCAGCAGGAAACAAAATTTGATTTTTTGCTGGTGTGGATAAAGCAGTAGCTGATTGTGGATCCGTGTCCCAGTGGCTTCTATTGATTGGTTTTCCAAGCCTACTACGGCTTCTATGGACATAAAAACGCGTGATTTCTATCCTATTAGCCATTAAATCAGTGCTATTGATTTCCATCTTGCTAAAGTCTCGCCAAACTTCAGGATAGCCAATTTTGATATCAAATTTAGCTATTCTATCAAGTGTATAAACTTTAGCTTCTGCACTCATCCAAGCTAGATTTTTAATTCTGTCAGCATAAGCATCACGTAATATTTCAACCATATTAACCATACGTGTCTTTGCTTCAGGTTTAAAATGTTTTTTTACATAGACTCTACCAACCAATTCTCCAGCGGCATTATTTACTAAATTTACAGCTCTTTTCCAGCGTGGTTCTTGTTCTGTTGTGCCAGATAAAACAGTACCGAAAAATGCAAAGTTTTCTTGATCAAATGAAGAGCTTAATGAATTGGCTCTCCTGGATAATAAATGCCATTTAAAATAATCTTTCCAAGATTCAATAGAAGTGTCTTGCATGACTTTATTTATTGTCTCAAAATAACTCGGCTGCTCAATAACAACAACTTCAGGTTTTGTTAACATTGTATGCTTTAACCAAGCCTGCCAATTTATGCTGGGTACTTTTGCATTGAAATCAGCAAAAGTCATTTTGT
>JAESTH010000044.1 GCA_016763695.1 Alcanivoracaceae bacterium | reverse complement strand
GTTTAAAATTAACAGATAAAATAAATTCAATGGGATACTGTATCAATGGTCAACTAATGTTAAAGAACCCTATTGCAAAATTAGAGAGAAAAAAAGAGAACATATTAATAGAATATTTAGTTGATCTAATCAAAACAAATTATGATTCCTTAGATTATAAGCAAGAATATATACCTAAAGGAGATTTAGATTTAATGTACCCAATTAGTACTTTTATTTTTAGTAAAGTTCAGACTAATAATTTATCTCAAATCACCCCTGCAGATGGTGTGGTTTTGCCTTTTTTAACGTCAGAAATTGTTCAGGATGTAATAAATAAAAAAAACAAATTACTTGAAGGATATAAAAAATTTGATGAAAACTGGTTGTTAATTCATTTTGGAGGTAATTTTTCAGATGAATTTGATCAAGCTTGGAAAGAAACTTTGTTTGAAGTAACTTCTAGATTTAATAGGGTGTATTTACTTGATGAACGGTTGAATGGGTTTTCTAGAATGGTATTTAATATGCAATCCTGTACAGAGTATAGTTAATGGGATCGGTACCGAATGGTACTAATTATCTTTAAACAGATGAATAACAAAACAAATAGGGGTATTACTATTAAAAAAATCAGACACATCATAATTTTTAAATTACTTCTGATATTTTCATGCAATTCAATTGCTGGAGAATTTCTTGCCAATCTCTCTTGGCAACAAGCGGATGAACTGATCAAAACACAAACAGTGATCATACCATTTGCAGCAGGAGCCAAGGAACATGGACCACATTTGCCTATGTCAACAGATCAGATTGTGATGGAATATTTATTAAAACAAGCAGCGCAATCAAGTCAGGTGATTATCGCCCCTGCTATATTACATGGCTGGTTTCCTGCTTTTCGGGAGTATCCAGGGACAGAAATCGCCGATCCAACCATCTTTCAAAATTATGTACGATCGGTTGCTGAATCATTGATTAAATCTGGAGCTCAACGCATTGTTTTTTTAAATATGGGCATACATAAAGCCACAGGTTTGCCTTTGAGTATAGTAGCAAGAGACATTCGTGCCAATCATAATATCCCAACACTTGTTGTATCGTGGGATGATTTAGAAACAGAACAGGCCGAACAATATTACCAACAAAAACGCGGCGGCCATGCTGACGAAGGTGAAACCTCGATTCTCTTACATCTACGTCCAGATCTGGTTGATATGAGCAAAGCCAAACAAAATTACCGCGCTAATAAAACCCAAAAAATTGGCTACTCTCCGGGTAAATTTGTCCGAGAAAAAGAAAATGGGGTCTATGGTGATCCCACATTAGCAACGCCTAAAAAAGGTCAAAAAATATTAAAAATCATGACAGATAATTGGTTGCTTGCATTGCAACAATTTGCGAAGATCCAATTGTAAAAGCTTTATGGATTCATGCTTGCATTCCTATATGTCAGGATAGTTGTTAGTTTAAGGGTCAAGACACTTGCTTGATAATTAAGTTTATTGTCTGTATGCCAAGACCTCAACCAGTAAAATATGAGCATGCTTTTAGCATGTAATGAATTGTGGTAGAGAATGACTATTAGTGTGCCTGGCCAATGTAATGATATCATCAATAATTATCATTACATAGTGAATTGATAAGCTTCTGAAATCAATTTAAAATACCTATTAAAAATTGAAATATATCCATAAACCCAGTATATTGATCTAAATATTAAGATTAGGGTACAAAAATAGCGATGGAAAATATTGGTAAAAACAGTTATTCCACCACAATGCAGCCTAATAATTGTTATCCCGCTTCCAACTGATGCATATTTTCCCAACTCCAATTTTGCAAACGCCACGTCTCATTTTGCGAGAGGTATGTGCAAGCGATTGGCAGCAAATTTTGCACTTACGGTCTGACCCTCAGGTGAATGCATTGGTGAATAGACCACTTTCAAAAACGAAGGAAGATGCAATTGCTTTTATCAAGAAAGTGGACGGAAACAATAAAGCAGAAAAAATCATCTATTGGGGAATCGTCTTGCCTGAAACAAATAAAGTGTTGGGTTCTATTTGCTTGTGGAACTTCTCAGAAGACCGTAAAACGGCTGAAGTTGGCTACGACCTATCGGTTGCAGCGCAAGGTAAAGGCTACATGACCGAAGCGATGCAAGCGATCCTCGATTTTGGCTTTACCAAACTAGGGCTGACTACAGTTGAGGCATTCACGCAATCTAACAATGCTGCATCTACTAAGCTGCTCGGTAAATTTGGTTTTGATTTGCTCGCAGATCGTAAGGACGAGACCAACAAACTCAATGCCGTATATGCTTTGAATCCAGTGAACATTGACGTTTAGGCGGCTTGGAAAGGTAATCACAAATGCAAAAAAAGAAACGTATAACTCGAATACTTAGAATGATCATGATTCCCGTTGGGATAATCACTTTGGTGGTATTCCCGCCCTGGGATGGAATATGGGCTTGGGTAACACCATTACCTGATACTGTCCAAGAACAAATCAATGACGCTATTGGTCATGGATTGGATGGAATTATTGTGTATGTGGATGAATCAGGCCAACCACCAGCATTTTATACAGCTGGCTGGAAAGATCGAGATAACAAAATCCCCGCCGATCCACAATCATTATTCAAGATTGGCAGTATCAGCAAGTTATATGTCGCGGTTGCTACCACCAAACTGGTCAATGACCAACGCTTGTCGCTGGATGATACGCTCGCGGATCACTTGCCAGAACTTGTGGGAAGAATTGAAAATGCAGAAACAATCACCTTGAGATTAATGTTGCAGCATCGGAGTGGTATTCCCAACTTAACCGATGATCCTGATTTCTTATGGGACGATCCACCAAAAAACAATAAAGAATCACTTGAGTTGGTACTGGATATGTCAGCTGACTTTGAACCAGATGATAAATATAGTTATTCAAATACGAATTATTTGTTGATTGTCGAAATCCTTAAAAAAGTGTTGGGTTATAGCCATCACCAATATATCAAGCAGGAAATTTTGATACCACTCGAACTGAACAATACTTTCAGCTCGCTTCATGAAGTGGATATAGATGATGTTGTAAGTGGCTATTTCGCAGGCGTGGAGCTCGATTTCAAGCATATTAATTTCGGAATGATGGCTACAGCAGAGGACGTCGGTATATTCTTGAGAGCATTGAATGATGGCTCATTGTTAAATGATGATGAGCAAGCTATTTATTCCTCCATTTATGAATACGAACATACTGGCTGGGTTCTAGGATACTACAGTATCGCTCGTTACCACCAGGACATTGATACAGTCGTGATTCAGTTTGTGAATACAACGGGTCGAGACACGGAGCTGACAACGATTGTTGTTTACAACCGTATTGTCCAGATTCTGCGCAGGGAAATAGATATAGATGAGTAAACATCCGAATCTTTCTGACAATTGAGAGACTCGCCATAGCGCCAGCGGCTGTTTGACCTTTATTCCTGAATTGGCTTAGATTGTATTATGTTTGGGGGGTAAAAATTCACTATATCACTACATGATCATAAATAACGTCTACTCACTTCAAGTTGAGTGACTGTTCCCAATTAGCAAGAGATTCTCTAAGCTGCTTGGCAATTTTTGGGTGTTTGTAGTATAAGTTTTTTCGCTCGCTAATATCAGCGTCTAAATTTATCAGCAATTGGGTGTGTCCATCAATTACATATTTCCACGACCCCTGACGAATCGCTTTCATTTTTCCATGCCGCCAGAATAATTGACGCTGAGTTGCTTTTTCAGGGGCATTAATGACAGGAAATAAACTGATACCATCAAGAGCACTTATTGCGTTATCCCGATCGGCAGCGTCAAGCATGCTTGCGGTTAAATCCATTGCAATTGCAGGTGTCTCAACCAGGCCTCCGCCCTTTATATTTCGGGGCCATCGAATAATCATTGGTACCCGAATACCTCCTTCCCACAGTGTAGAAAATCCGTGAAATAATGGCTCATTATTAATCAGGTGTCGTCCGCCGTGGTCATAGGTGAATATAACCAGTGTGTTTTCCGCAAGACCCTGTTCTTGTAATTTATTGAGGACTTTATTGATTCCCTGATCCATTGCTTCAACCATTGCCACATAATCAGCTCGACTGGCTTTGTTTACCTCCCATCCAGAGTCCCACTTCGATTCAGGTAAGTTAGGCCCTTGATAAGGGGGTAGGGCGGTATTATAGGCAAGGTATAGGAAAAATGGTTTGCCTGCACTTTTGTCAATAAAATTAAGGCCTTCGTTTGTGAAAAGATCTGTGAGGTAGCCGTCTTCTCTTACCAGGTCATCGTTTCGATATAATCCAGGTTCACCATCTGAAGTAAGGTGGTTGTGATAGCCAAGCGTCCAGGAATGAAATCCAAAAAAGGAATCAAAGCCATGATCAGTGGGATTAAAGTTTTGTTCAGTTCCAAGGTGCCACTTTCCAACGGCAGCCGTTGCATATCCTGCGGCTTTAAGTTCGCTAAGCAAAGTGTTTTTCTCTGATGGCAAGCCTAGGCCTTTTTCCGAAGTAAAACGGGTCAATGCTTTTGCAGGGTATAATCCACTCATCAGTGACGCGCGCGCGGGAATACATTTTGGCGCTGATGAATAGTAATTAGAGAAACGAACGCCTTGCGCTGCCAGCGTATCTAAGGCAGGTGTTTGAATGTCCAAAGCACCATACGGGCCAATATCCGCATAGCCCATATAATCGGCGACAATCAATACGATGTTAGGATTTGCATCTGTCTTTTCGTCAGCCACTATAAAATTTGACCAGAATAAAATAATGAGCGAAAAGATGCAACGCAAACAGTTGGCAACCTTATTTAAAGTTATATACATTTAGGAACCTTTGATCAATTTTGATGATATTGCCAGACGGCATGCGCTGTTATGTGGCATCGGTCATTAGCTCCGCGCATTTTTTCTTAATATCATTAGGAAGAGAACAGGCTCTTCTTTCCTTTCTATCAAGATGGACTGCGATCAACTCAGTAGCCGCAACTTCTAGCCTGGTTTCTGCATTGTACATAACATGCAGAAACTTAATGGTCTTATCCTTAACCTCTAAAATTTTAGACTTCACAACAAGAAGATCACCAGCCATGACTTCGGCTTTGTATTTAGTGGTCTGTTCAAGTGCGGCCATGCCTTTATTGTTTTTTTGTATGTAGTCCGAGGTGATTCCAACTGCTGAAAAGAGATGCCAGCTGCCTTCATCGAATTTAGAGGTGTACCACTGCACATTCATATGACTCATATGATCTAATTGGTTTGGGTAGACAACGCCTCGATAGGTCTCAATCACGAAAACACCAATATTGATGAATGAGGATAGACCACATAACTATTATGGGGATGCATTGTGGTGAAATAACTGATTTTAGTGTAATTTCCCATCGTTGATTTTGGCCTCTTCTATTTAAATATTTGTTGTTATTATACATACATAAGCTATTTATTCACCGAATTTTATGTTGTTTTAAATTGAACGACAGTCTCAGAAAACAGTCTTGTCAATTTTCTGAAATTCTCAGTGACAGGCCGTTTATGACATATTGAAGCTGAGTATTATAGGAAATTTCAAACAAAGTACATGTTCTTGATACTTGTTATTGTTAAATGTACAGCTTTAAATATAACCATAGCACAAAGAGCATCTAATGCTTAGCGCATGCGATAAATACGTGTGGATTAGCAAGTGGTTTTTAGTGGTTTTCTTTCAAATTATTCGTTTGTCTCAGTATTAAAAGAGATTGTTGGGTCTACAATTTTCGCTATTCCGTGAGCTATATCAATCGTACCCTGACCAGAAGGTTGGTCACGATTTGTCAATACAATAATTCCTAGTTGTGTCTCAAGATCACGGAAATATGCAGTTCCTGTATAACCACTATGTTCAACAAATCGACGACCGTTTTGTTGCTTTATCCACCATCCAAACCCGTATGCTAGTATGGACATGGTATCAGTATTCTCACGGAATATATAAGCCGGCGACCAGAGCTTGCTCAACACTAAATCGGACACAACTTTACGCCCGTATAATGATTTTTCCCACTTTATCATATCCGAAATTGAAGACATGACTCCAAAATGGGAGCTTAGTCCAAACTGCCAAGTCCGTCGAATATTTTTAATTTTTTCTTCACTTACGGTGTACCCTGCAACCCGATTAGGAATGATACTTGCCTGTTCCAAGAGATAGGTTTCTTTCATACCGAGTGGCTCAAAGAGTCGCTTGTCAAGAAAGGTTGCATAAGATTGTCCAGTAATACGCTCGATAATGAGTCCAAGTAGGAAATATCCTTGATCACTGTACTCCCAATCAGTTCCTGGTGTTGCATTCATAGCGGTTGATTTTGCAGAGCGTAGCATCTCATCAGTACTATAATCAGTCATGAATACGCCATTGAATGTTTGTTCAAAACGATGCTTTAGTCCAGCAGAGTGTGATAGTAGCTGCTTAATCGTTATAGCCTTCCAGCCATCAGGTACATCTTTGATGAAGCGGGTAATATGATCATCGAGGGCTAATTTATTTTCTTCGGCCAACATTAGTATAGCCATCGCTGTGAACTGCTTTGTAAGTGAAGCAAGCTCGAAGACTGAATGTTTATTAACCGCGACGTTGAGTTCAAGGTTTGCAAAACCGTAGCTAGTTACTTTTAAAATTTTCCCCCGCCTAATTACGGCAACTGAAAGGCCAGGTATATTTCCTCTCTGCATCTCACTCTGAACAAAGGCATTAATTCTATTATCAAAGGAAGTGATGTCTAGGTTTGTGGCTGTACATGAAATAGTAACCATAAATATTAACAAGACAGATGATAACGGTTTAACGATTTTTATTCTAAATTTTGACAATGGCTTGTGCTCAATAGTTTCTGGATTTTGATTCTGAGAGTAGCATAACGATTATGGGGGTGCATTGTGGTAAAATAACTGATTTCAGTACAATTTCCCATCGTTGATTATGCCTCTTTATTTTGATACTTGCTGTTATTATACACACATCAGCTCTTTATTCACCAAATTTTATGGTGTTTTAAATTGAACGATAGTTTAAGAATCCAGTCTCGAAAAGTCTCAGAGACAGGCAGTTTGATATCTTTTGAAGCTGATTATTGTAAATTTATCTAAGATGCCTGTCCTTGATATTTCTTTGATATTTTCCTTGATACTTCTCAAAGCACTAATGTTTTGATCTTTTAAGCTGATATTCAGAATTTTTTCATAGAGAAATAAAATGGCATGAAAAGCTTGGTTTTGAGTGGTTGGACTGACTTTTTTCTTAACAGCTAAAAAATTAAGAAAGGCTCTATTTCAATATTGTCCAGATCCGAAGGATGTTTTTTATTGTGAAACAAGATATATCGTTTCGCCCAACTGATATATGAATCTTCGGATTTTGGGCTATAGTGCATAATAACGAATTTTATCACATATTCTATCTAATAGCTTTCTTGCCATAAAAGTGCACTATTAACTTAATATCAACAATTATCAATACATGGTGTATAGATAACTACATAGAATCAATTTATAAAACCTATTAATTATTGAATAAATTCAGTAAATGTGTCAATATGTACAATACATAAAGATTAGAGTGCAAAAAGGGTGATAGGAAATATTAGTAAGAACTGTTGTTTCATCACAATGCACCATAATAATTATTATGCTTTAAACAACTGGCAACCTGAGCAAGAGACGAAGCCATAGATATGTGAGAAAATGAGCAATGAGAAAATTTAACGACACCGGAAAAAATATACCTGATCTTTATTGAAGAGGAACTTCATTTTGTGGCAACAGATGGTGTATATGACTGAATAAAGACTGATAGTTTGAGTAATAGTTGAGTATCACCACTGGCAAAAATAATTGTAGAAGAGGTTTGAAATGGGACAAAATGATAAATCAGAATTTAAAAATGTAGACATTGTAATTGTTGGAGCTGGCTTGGCTGGACTGACAGCGGCGAACGAGTTAAGGAAGAAGAATCGATCATTCCTGGTACTGGAAGCTCGTAATCGTGTTGGCGGTAGAACCTGGACGAAAATAGATCCTGATCCTGATCCCAAATATTGGATTGACATGGGGGCTCAATGGATCGGTCCAACGCATAAGAACATTTTGGCGCTTGCAGATGAAATGAAGGTTAAAACTATTTCTGGATACCCTAAAGAAGGTGATGTCGCTGTCTTATATGAAGGAAAAGTCTATACCTTTAATATTAACCACGACAATCATAAAGACACTGGTTTCTTGTCACTTCTCATTGGGTTCTACAGGGACAATTTTAAGGATGTTTATGATGAGTATCAAGAGGCTTGGCATTGGCTTGATAAAGAAGCCAATACCTTACCGAAAGGAGAGCCGTGGTTAGCTAAAAATGCAAGGGAATTGGATTCCAAAACCGTACAATCCTGGATGGACGAGCATCTAAAAACTGAGGGAGCCAAATTCATAATTGAAACCATGTTTTTGCTTGGTTTTGCTTCAATACCTGCTGATGTATCATTGCTGCACCTGTTGTACTACATACGTTGTGCCGGTTTTTCGGAAGGGCTTAATACGGGTCTTTATTACCGGTTTGAAGGTGGGTCGCAGGCGGTAGCCAATGCAACAGAGAAGGTGCTTAATGAGAAGGTTAAAAAAGGCTGCCGGGTTAGTCAAATTAGAACTGAAAAAGACGGGCGGGTTACTGTGTCTTGGACTGGAGAAAATCAGGATCGGCACCAATGCCAGGCGAAACAAGTCATCGTAGCATTACCGCCTGCGCTCATTCCAAAGATTAATTTTGTACAAGCGCCGATTATGTCGGGAATGCAAACCCTAAGTGCATTGCCTGCTAGCCGACGACAATTTAACCAACGCATGCCCATGGGGACCTCCATTAAGTGCCATCTTGTTTATGAAGAACAGTTTTGGATGAAAAAGGAATGGATGCTTACGGATCAGAAGCTTGCGGGTATCGTGTTTGTTCAAAACAGGGACATTGGATTCATTGCCAATAGCAGTGAACCTGGTGAAAATAAACCAGGTATTATAGGCTGCTTTATAGAAACGAGGAAAATTCGTGAAAAATATATCGATTTTGATGAAAATAAGATAGTGGAATTGGTTACTAAAGCAGTAGAAGAGGTTTTCGAAAAGATAAGATATTCTCTGATTTCAGAGCACTTAGGCTCAGACCCTAAAATACGCTTCCCGCCTACGCCAAAGCCTAAAAAAGTCTATGTGGCTAACTGGAGCAAAGAGGAATGGTCGGAAGGTTGTTACGCGGGTGTTATGGCACCAGGTGTCTGGACTGGATTTAGGAACACCTTACGCGAACCAGTGGGGCCTATCCATTGGGCGGGCACCGAAACGGCAAATGAATGGTTTGCATATATGGATGGGGCTGTTCAGTCCGGAAAACTCGCAGCAGCAGCCGTGGACAAAGAACTAGGCGGTCAAAAGTCTTGAATCGAAAAAGCTATTTAGAAAGGAGAAGGTTCTCTTTGCTTTCCTCGTTGGTCGAGAACATGATGTAATTGGCAATGTGTCTCTTACATGGATAGAGCCAAAAAAAGGATGACAATTCTGGGAATTAAACCCAGCATAACGGATAAGGTTAGATTGTGTGAGGCACGAGTCACAATCTGAACCGTTTGTAACTACTCAGAACTACTCAGGACAGGCATCAAAATTCTTTAGAAAGTAGCCTCAGAGAGTGGCTGTTTAAGACCTTTTGATGCTGAGTGTTGTAGGAAATTTTATCTAAGATGCTTGCCTATGATGCTGGTCTCAGTCTATTTTTAACTTGAAGGTTAAAAATAAAAGCGAGTTTCGCACGGCGAACACAAAGAGCGCGGCGAAGATCAAAATCAAAAGCATAATTAGTCCACAGCCAGTTTGTCTGTAATATCGAACTTATTAAGTCTTTCAAGAGCAGATTTAAAACTCTCTTCAGAACAGGAAAGCACAAAGCGGCAATAGCCAGGTAAACCAGTCCAAGTTGAATTGTTGATGACCAGGTTTTGTTGTTGGAATAATTTTTTGGTGATTATATCGCCAGCTTCAATGTCAGATAGATTATGTTCATCAATAAATTTCTGTGGTTTTGCCACCATAAAAAGTCCGCCAGCTGGGGTGATGACTTGCCAACCCTTGTCTATGAGGATGGTGCCAAGTAATGCGGCACGTTCTGATAAAGTTTTTCTTTGGGTTAATAGATGTGCTTTAAGTGTAGCTTCCTGATTTAATTGGGCTTCAATTAATTTACGGATAGTATAACCGATGGTTAAATGTGGGGTATGGGTGATTTCTGCTTCTAACTCATTCATGAGTTGTTGAGAGGTTGAACAGGCATAAGCAAAACGTAAACCGCCTGCAGCGTATTCTTTGGAAATACCACTGATAAGGATAAAGTTTGATTTTTTATGCTTAGAATAGCTGCGAATATTATCAGCGATATCCCATTTAATATTGGCATCAAATTCTAATCCGCTAAATATACTGTCCATAATGACCGTTGTTCCATATTCAGCGGCAATGTTCAATAGTTCTGATAATTCTGACTGGTTATAGATTGCCCCTGTTGGATTGACAACAGGTGCATTTAAAAACAGCCAACAGGGTTTGTGTTTTCCCAGGATTGCCCGCAGATCATCGGCAGATACTTTGAAAGAATTATCTTCTTTGGTATCTAAAATACAAATATCCAGACCCTTGTACTGAGCAGCGGCAACAAAGTAACCATAACTGCCACTGGGAATAACCAGCGTTTGTTTATTTCTTAAACAAATATTAAGTAAAGCAGCATAAATGGGTGCAACACCATTGCCAAATATCATTTTAGAATAAATATTTAACGGATAGTTAAATCGTTGTGATAACAACGCCATTAACGAGTGTTGTGGTGAATAATCTTCGTGGGTACATTTTCTGACTAAATAACTTTCGAATAATGCTTGTTTCAATACATCGGGTGTATCCAGTTCATTTTCACCGAAATCCAGTCGCACGGAATTTTTATCAAAAGCCAAATGGTTGCCCTCAATGGCAGGATGATTGAAGGCTTCTATAGCATTTTTACAGGGTTTTAGAGAAAGGCTTGATGATTGATTGTTGATCAGGCTTGCAGTTGAGTTACTGCTTTCTGTGCTACGTGTGCGTTGAAAATACAGTAATTGTTCAAGTAGGTGTGCATAGTAGTACTGTTTTAATATCGGTGTTCTGCTATAGGTTAATTCGGCAGCATCAACCAGATGTTTTGTTATGGATTTATTACTAGTTAAGGTGATATTTAATGAATAATTCTGATAGACACGATTGTTGACCAGATCTGCCATCAAGATTAAATTGCCAGGCAGTGGTTTATCTGATAAATAGCGATAAACGCCATGAATATCTGGTTGGCTGCTTAAATCAATGCTGTCAGTTAAATCAATCACCAGCAAAGCATTGGATTGTGTTGCACATTGTAGCAATTGCTCGACCAACTGGCTGGATTGAATTTCATGAATATCCAAGCGGGTAATTATCAGTTGTGGCCTGAGTTTTTCAACCAATTTTAGCAGTAATTCAATCCTGGATGGAACTTGCAAAATTTGACAGTTGTCATTATCAAAATCTTTAGCTATCAAGTGGTGTAACGATTTTGCTACCAGGGTTAATTGCGGGCAATAATTTATCAACAGACAATCTATCAGTTCTTTGCGACCTGGGTTGATAATGATTTGTTGTTCAGAAATATTAACATGATAATAATATTTAAAATACTCAGCCAATTGCTGTCTAAAATAGTTGAGTCCAGCAGTATCTTCATAGGGGAAGTAAGAAGTATTTTGAATATGTTTGGCTAAAAAAGCTAAAAATGAATAGCGTTCCTCAGCGTCCGCGTGATTATCATAAGTTAAATCAATGGCACTTCGCAGGCCATTACCCTGAATTTCATCTACGGATTTGTAGATGGCTTTAACCTGTTGAGGGAATAACATTTGAGCTTCGTAAACATCGACAGAATGGAATATTTCTCCTCCTGATTCAGCATATTTTGAGGCTGTGCGTGCATCTATTGGCGTATCTGAGTTTGCTGACATGTAAAATTCAAAACGGTGGCCAGTATTTTTTTCAATATCAACTAAGGTATCAATTTCAGTATCTGCGGCTTGCTTTACCTGGGTTTGCCAAACACGGCGTACCTTAAAGCCTCGACGTCGCATCAATCGTTCCAGTACCGAACGTCCAGGTCGGCCACCCAGGTTTAAGATTAGTTTTCCATTTGGTTCTAACAGTGGAATAGATTGCTCCACAGCACTGGCAATTAGCCCTAAGCCAAATTGGTCTTCGATAAAGCCCTGCTTGGCAAAATAATTACTCAGTGAATGCAGGTATTCATCAGAGGCAGTTTCAGCAATTAAAGTTTCCATTACTTCGGCTTCTGGGTTTAAAACTTGCGGGATACAACCAATAATCCGATCAACTATTAAGTCCTGATCTTTATAGTAAGCAAATAGATTGGACTCATGGAAGCTAACAATATCAAGTAAGGATTTGCCATTATTGAGCATTTTTAATGCACCAGAATCATCGAATGCATTTAGGTGAACATTCAGCCGTGCACAAATAATTGCTTTGGGATTGATGTCTAATCCACACACGTAGTTTGTTGCATAACGTAAGGCTAAAGCAATGCTTATCCAGCCAATACCACAGCCCAATTCAATCACTTTTTTATTATTGTATTCTGTTGCAGGGTAACGAATGAGTCCTTCATAAAAGGTAAATGACCAGGCCTCGGGTAAAAAAGTGCTGGGAAACTGTAATAAATCAAGACTGATAGATTGATCATTGTGATCAAGAATATTTTGTTTTAAGAATTGAAAATTACTGTCTTTAATTTGCTTGTTGGCACAATAATGCTTTAAATCAAGCAGAAATTGATAAGCCTCACCCTGAGTTTGACTATTATCCAAGTGGCTCAGTAGTTCCTTAAATTGCTGGTAGGCAGCACTGCTGGATTGCTGGCATTGGGTGATAAAATTGTTGATTGATTGAGTGATCATAAAATTTGAGAGTAATTATTGCTTATCAATTATAAAATATAATTGGCGTAGTTTGCGGTTCTTTTTCGCATGTATAGAGTATACACTAGAGGAGTGCAATCATGAAAAAATTTACTTCAGTATTTTTAGTCTTATTATTAGGCATATCTTATAGGGTTTGTGCTGGTGTGCCAGTAATGGGAAACTGGTCAAATGTACCTATCTTTAACCAGGCTCCACTGGAAATAAAACTTGGAACCTTCTCAGATGGTCCCGATCCTGATTTATTGGCAATGGTCTTGTGGAATGATGGGTCAAGCAACCGGCTTGATGCCCTTAAAATCCCTTTCCCTTATGACGGTAGCAATGTTACCTCCACTTCATTGGAAAATACTGCAACATTATTTGCACTTGGAAACATATGCAGTAATGGTGGTACGATTGTCGTGCCTTACATAAAAAACTTCAATATTGAAGTGGCGCGTTTTAACGGTTTAAGCTGGTCAACATTGATGATACCGGGTACTTTCAGTAATGATTTTGACAGTGCTGATTGTGGGGTTACACAAGATGGTAACTTTATATCTGGTCATGATATGACGGATTCTGAAATAGAAATTTATTTGAATCTTAGTAATTCCAGCAACTTTAATTTTTTCGGCAGATTCGGCGGTGTCTCCGCACCAGTCGCAGGTCCCTTTGATGGAGCGGTCAGAGATACTTTGGCTACAGATAGAAATGGTTCTTTTGGCCTGTCTTTTTATCAACGTTCTAACGGATTAACCAGAACAGCTACTTTTGATACCTCTGATAATCCTCCGACCTTTAATCATAATGATGTTCAGCAGTTGCCACCCCCCGTAGGTTTTGTGTTTGTTAAGGAGTCTTTTGGTTTTCGTGTACTTGGAGGAGTGGTTGTTGGTTATAATGCCGATGGCAATGCCAGAACGGCAGAAATACCCGATAGCGATCCATCCTCACCAACTTTGAGGAATTTAGGAACCATTAATAATAATGGTTCTCAGTTTACATTTCAGGGTGGAAGCTATGTTCCCAATATTGATGAAGAGGATACACTAGTCGAGCACAATGTCATATGGGGTGACTGGTTTATTTTTGATCCCTTTTCAGCAAAACCTGCCAACACTGATGTTAATTTCCCGCTGATGGGTGTTGGTGGGCCACTTAGCGCCTGTAACCGAAGAATGAGCTCGGGTAAAACTTTCACCTATCTAGCGGGCCCAAGAGTCGGTACTGATGGTACTGACCTTCATATAAGAGAGTTGGAGACTGATATGATTTTTACCGATGGTTTTGAGTCTGGTGATGTCTCGGTTTGGAGTAATTGCCCATAAAGGAAAACAATAAAAAAGGCTCCATTGGAGTTTTTTTTATCACATAAACCAAGAAAAGGTGATTAAACTAAAACTGAATGACACCGTTAGCCAAATGAATGTTCATCTTTTGTTTAATATCAATTTTCAAGCCTGAGATTTTTAAACGAGTTCCACCTTCACATAGCCATTGTGTTTCAGATATTTCTTTACAAGTCTTCGGTTTTTTTGGGAGCTTTTTAATTTTGAAAATATTATTTCCAGTTTTGGAGTCTTCTGAGTTTTCAAAAAATAGGGATTTGGCTCGGCCAGTAATTTTGTACATTTCATTTTCGTAATGAAAACTTATGATATTTTTAACCAAGGTACCATTTTCAAATGATGCATGATACAAAGGTTGATAAGTTATACTTTCCCCGTTGTTACTACTAAAACGTAATATATTTTTCCACTCTTTATATTTGTTGAATATTTTTTGTTTAAGCTGTTTTTCATTGATATTTTTACCGATACCTAATAGTTTCTCAATATCGCCTTGATTTAATTCTGCCGGTCTAAATGTTTCTTCTAATAAGTCGAAAGGTTTTTTCCCTTGTTCAATTTGGGCTTTCCAGCCAGGATTAAAATAATCAAGTAAATAACAAATGGCTGAGCCATGATAATAGGCACTCCAGCGCATAAATTGTTCTATTTTATTTGAGTTTGTTTTGTTTGAAATTTTAACACCATAATCATTTAACATTGGGCCAATTGATGGTTTATTTGATTCAATTATATGTTTGATATTATATTCTACAAATGCAGCTACTCCTTCTTGCCATTCCATTGATCTCTCTAATTCAACCGAGTTTTTATTCATGAGGGACTCACGATATTTTCTGATACTTACATAGAGAACGATGTTTTTTTTGAATTGATGTAACTCATCCTTTTTCTGTTTTAACAGACCATATAATATAGCGAATTCTTTATCTTTGATAGTTGATATATAATCTGAAATACTGATATCGGTCCACTTAGTGAGAGGGGGCTTTAAGGTGCTTTGAAAAGCATGAAATGATTCATGAAATAATATAAATATGGCATTTTTGTCATTAAAAGCCCCATCAATTAAAACATCATTTTGTAATGGGTAATTGAGAAAAAAAAGGTTTGCAAATTTTTTAAATGTTTTATCTTTTTTAACCCAAATTGGGATATTATTTACGGTTTTCGTTTTTTTCCACCCTTCTAAATCTTGCGCTTCTAGTGCTAGATAAGTCGTGCCATCAGTGCCATAAATACCATGATGAAATTTTTTGATGTATCCAGGCCAAACCTGCTTAATTTCTTCAGCATGTTTTAAAAAGGTTTCAATTTTTTTTAATGCTGATTGAGCATTGACTTGAGTAAAAAACAAAAGTAAAAAGGGACTAATTATAGAAATTTTCATCATGATATTTCGCTTGTGGTTGGTACTTCTGAATTCTTTATGCATTTTGTCAAAACCTTGTTTGATAAAATCATGAAATTTGTTCATCACACATCGGTTCTTTTGATAAATTGATAGGTATAAAGTTTATCAGTGGTTTTAATGATGTTCAAACTCATAAATTTATTGTGAATAAAGCAGCACTCAGTGACTTGGTCACTACATTGTGATTATTCATGTTTTCATTAAATTCGAGTGCTTTTATTAAAATACTCGCATGTGAGATCGTTATTCGAAAAGTTATTCTTTTAACTTTTTCCTGAATATTATAACTTTTTTCTACTGATCACAAAATAAAAACCTAGTACTCATTCTAAAATGATTGAAATAAACATTTAAGATGCCTGTCTTTGATACACTTGATACATTGATACAGTATTTTTGTAAACCATTAAATTTCTGGTTTGGAGTCATGTAATCAATAACTGAATTTAATCGTTTGTAATTGTAGAAGTAATTGATACATCTTGATACATAAAAGCTCCAGTATTGTTATGTTTGCCACCGTTATTGTAGTGGTCTGGACTCACAAGCTAGCTTATGGTGTCTTTACTGTGATTCTGATTGGTTCATTGTTTTTGCTCAAAGACTCAGTCGCTTTATGTATATCTAGTCTGACTATGATGAGGCCAGTGATACCCTTACTTATCATGTGGTTGGATGAGTATTCTTTAATTCATCTGAAAAATTTATTTCTTACTTTGATTTTAAGGAAGCCGTTGATAATATTGTTATTAATGTTAAGATAATTGGGCTAAACTGCGCAAGTGAAACCATGCTGAATATATTTGCTATCCATGATGATCCTGAATAAATAGAAAGGTTCATGAGTGGGCGCCAAAATGAATAATAATTATATATTGGTAGGAATAGATGGTTCTGATATCAGTGATTCACTGCTTAAGTATGCCATATGGTTAACAAAAAGCCATGTTTGCATATAACGACAGCCTAACCTCAATTAGAGCGATATGAAACAAACCTTAGTCTCTGAAGATTTAATAGTCAACCAAGTGACCCATCAAGTCACTCAAAACGGTGACTATTTAAAACTGCCCGATTTGTCCTATAGAACTTTACTTTTGCTACTTAAAAAGGCACCAAATGCCGTCACCATAGATCAACTGATTGATGAAGTTTGGCAGAAGATTGAAGTCAGTCCAGAAACTGTAACACAAAGAATCGCGCTATTAAGAAAGTCCTTAAGCGCTAATAATAATAAAGTTGAATACATATCTTCCATAAGAAACCAAGGTTATCGCTGGGTGCCTGAGATTCAAACCTTATATAAAAGTAGCAAAAAGAAGAACTCCTTAAATGTAAAATTACCCTTGCTTGCTTTGGTTATTTTATTTGTTTCTGTGATGATTTGGGTTTATAACTCAAATAAAAGTGTAATCCACAACCAACCAATACAAATCAATAAAATTGAACCGATTCAAGATGAATACTTGTCACAGGCTTGGCTTTACTTAAATAAACATGATTTAAACAGCAATCAAATTGCGATAGAATTATTTAGAAAATCGTTAGCTTCAAACCCTGATAGTGTTGATGCCATGATGGGAATATCATTTGCTTTATCCCACCAAGTCACAAAATTTAATCAACCCGATGCTTTATTAAATGAAGCCAGAGAATTGGCACAATTTGCAGTTGATTCTCATCCAGATAATGCCAATGCTTGGGTTGCATTAGGGTTTATGTATGATGCTCGTGGAGATATTGATAAGGCCATTGAACTTTATGAAAAGGCGATTCACCTAAACCCGAAGGATGAGTCAACCAGGGGATCCTTAGCTTATTTATATAGTCAAAAAGGTAGACTTGTCGATGCGATGCAGCTGAATTTATTAGTGCTGGGTAATAAACTACCTTATTTGAATTTGCAGATTGCTAACACTCTTGAGTTGCTTGGCTTTGATTCTGTAGCAGAAACGTGGTATCAAAAAGCCGATGAATTGTCTCCAGATAATGTGTTTGCTACTCATCAAAGAGCTCGTTATTATATTTCTCATGATCAAAATTCTAAAGCTAAACTAGTAGTTGAGTCGGCATTAAATCGCGGAATTCGCCGCCCTGAATTGTATGTAATTCTAGGTATTCTTGAATGGATTAATAGGGATTTAGATCAAGCTGATCTCAATTTTAAAAAGGCACTAGAAGTTGATGCAACCGATTTTGAAGGAAATTTATGGAGCTTTATTGCTGCAAAAAATGTTGAAAAGACAATTGGTGACCAACAAAAATTTGAACAGTTGTGGTTTAAAGAGTCAAGCAATTGGCCAAATGTAGATGTCTTTCAAGCACTGTATTTGGCTCACAACAATCGGTTTGATGAGTCGATTCGGAGTATAGAAAAGGCTTATAAAAAAGGTTATCTAAATCACCGCTGGCTGAAAAAGTTACCTCCATTTAATCCTATTTTAAATCACCCTAAATTTTTAAAAATTATTGAGCATATGCAAAATGATATCAGTAACCAAAGACAACAATTATTAGAAGCAGACTGGTTACCGATATCATTTTTAGATCCTCAGAAATATTAATCCTTAGATTTTAATAAAACAGGCAAAACGTAATCAGTTAAGATTTTCTGCGATTGTTGATGCATATAATTAGTATTATAGGCTCTACTAGTTATGACGACAGATGCGCTCAATTCAGGAATCATAAATAGATAATTACCACCATTGCCTGCTGCTGCATAAGCAGGAATGATTTTGTTATTAATCTTAAAGTTATAAATCCACCATAAGTAACCATATTCAATATCGCGGTCTTCATCGACAACTGTCCGCCTGATTAGGGATTCTTTAATCCACTTTTCATTAATTATTTTTTTATTGTAAACAACACCATTATTGAGAATTAGGTTGCCTATCTTTATCCAATCCCTAGAGGTTAATCGAGCCCCGCCACCACCATTAGTAAATCCTAAAGGAGTTTGTGAAAACTCGGGTTTTTTAATAGCTAATGGAGTAAATAATTTATCTTGCAAATAATCACTCATCTTTCTTTTTGTCATTCTCTCAACTAATTCAGTCAAGACTTGAACGCCTCCTGTGCAATAAGAAAAAGCTCGGTCATATTTACTTTTTTCAGGTGTTTTTTTCCAGGGTGGAATGCCTCGTACGGGCAAGTTTAAGATGAATCCGCTCCAATCTTCTATCAGGTACATTCTTTCTTCATTGCCTCTGGAGGCTGAATTCCAGTCATCGCATTCTAAGGTGCTACTCATGGTGAGTAAATCTTGAATGGTGATTTTTAGTTTCCTTGGATCACTATTTTTTAAAGGTAGCTTGTCTTCAAAATACTTAACAATTGGGTGGTTTAAGCCATCAATCAAGCCATCCTGAATGGCAAAACCTAAGGCTAAAGAAGTCAACGACTTGCTGGCTGATCGCATATCATGTTTGTAATCAATATTGCCTTGATTAAAATACTTTTCATAGATAATTTCATTATTCTGCGATACCACTACACTGGTCATTTGTTTAAATTCATTACTATTTATGTTATCAGCCAAGTCATCCAGTGATTTCTTTTCTGAGGCCGACAAATTAAAGGCGAGGCTCATCAGAAAGAATGTTTTTAATAATTTCATAATATTTTCTATTCAGTTAAAACGAACTAATAATTTACGAAAAGATTAAAATCAGTGCATGAAATAAGGCTAAAGAAATCTAAAGAAATATAAACATTTGAATTAAGTTGTTGATTTGCAAAGATATAGTGTTTTACTTTAGGCGCTAGATTTACATTTTTTCAACTATGTATAATGGGGCTTTTTGTTTTTTTCGTGAGCTAGTAGGTTTTGAGTTCCTCAAGTTCACTAGGCACAGAAGTTGGGCACAATGGAAAACACCAAACATTTTCCCTTAAACTCAACTCCCGCTAAGTCATAAATGTGATTAAATTTCAATTACTCATTTTAAAAAGATGTGGGAGATTTCCTGTTTTGTGTAGGGAATTGACTATATTTATACATGTCCATATTGTTCTTTTACTTCCTTGTTTACGTACAAACCTCAAAAGGCAAACCTGCCGCCTTCCATTCAGGAAAGCCATCTTCTAATCGCAAAGCTTCAATACCTTTAGCTTTCAGTGACTCTAACATTTGATAAGAATAAATACAATAAGCGCCACGACAGTAAGCGACGACTATTTTTTCCTTTGCCAAATTTTCAGTTTTGGTTTCTATTTCTTCGGGCTGAATATTTATGGCTCCTTTGATATGACCCTGTTGATACTCTTTGCTGGGTCTCACATCAAACAGCAATAAATCTCTACTGTCTATTTTGTCTAGCAGTTGTTGACTTGAAATAGTTTGATTTTTAATCTCGTTTGCTATGAAGCTCGATTTTAGACAGGTCACTTCTGCTAAATGATTTTCAGCTGTATTACGTAAACTACTAATCAATTTTACCACATCATCGCCAGCCAGTTTATACAGGCGATTTTTACCTTGTTTACGCATGTTAACCAAGCCATGTTGCTTGAGTATTTGTAAATGTCTTGAGGTATTTGCAATGGTTAATTCTGTCAATTGACTGAGTTCATCAACACTACGTTCTGCCTGAGCAAGATAATCCAGCATCTCCATCCTTTGTGGTGAGCCCAGACTATGAGCGATGAGAGCAAGCTGTTCGAATAATTGTTTTTTTATGGCTGACATGGCACAATTATAGGCTATTGTGAGATGTTTGCCTCGATTATCTTATCCATTTTATCTGGATAAGGTGGCAAATTGGCTAAAATCTCAGTAATAAATTCATTTTTAGATAGGCTTAACATTGGGTTGTTTATTTTTTCGTAACCGATAGTTGATAGAGGCTTAGCTGAAATACCTGCCCCACAGACGCTGCCTGCTTTAGCACCTGGTAGAATTTCGATATGGCTGGGTAAAGTTAGTAATTTGTTATGAAGGGTGTCATATAATAACCCTGCCATCATTTCTTCCTGCCCACGTAAGTCTGGTCGTCCTACGCTACCGACAAATAAAGTATGTTGTGACAGTATAAACCAGGGATTGGGTGCACGAGAATTATCGGTAACCAATAGACAGATAGAATCCAGAGTATGTCCTGGTGTATGAATAATTTGTACTCCAACATTTCCTGCATTTAAAACCTGCTGGTCTTTTAAAGCAGTAAATTCAAAATTTGCAGCTGCTGACTCGTGTAACATATATTGGGCACCTGTTATTGCTGCCAGAACTTTACCGCCTGAATAATGATCAGCATGAACGTGTGTGTCAATTATATAGGTTATTTCTACCATCTTATCTTGTGCCTGTTGTATATACCAGTCTATATCATCCAGATGTACATCAACAGCAATGCTTTTACCCTGTCCTGCACATCCCATAAAATAGGCAATTGATGATGGATCATCGGGGACGATTCTCTGTTCTAAAAACATGATATGCTCCTTAATATATTTACATTCAATTGAATGATTGAATGTTAGATCAGGTTTTGTTATTATGCAACTACTTTTAATATATTAAATTCAATTAATACAACAAATGATAAAACATGAGCAACAATCCAGTGATTTAATTCAGCATGGAATAAGAAACAACCAAGTACAATTCAGTTTGCATCTGATTCAGGTCTTTTTAGTCGGCTTGACCATAGGTATGACCCGTGTTGTGATACCAGGGTTAGCCGAAACTGAGTTTGGCCTGTCTGCGCAATCTTTTTTCTTACTGACATCTTTCGTTATTGTTTTTGGTATGGTTAAAGCCATAATGAATTTGTTAGCGGGTAAACTCAGTGACAGTTATGGACGCAAATCTATTTTAGTATCAGGTTGGTTGATAGCATTGCCTATCCCTTTCATATTGTTGTATGCACCCAGTTGGAACTGGATAATATTGGCAACGGTATTTTTGGGACTTAATCAGGGTTTATGCTGGTCTATGGCACTAAACAGTAAGCTAGACCTAGCGAAAAGTACTCAAAAAGGCCTGGTTAATGGCCTAAATGAATTTGCAGGTTATGCTGCAGTTGGCATTGCTGGTTTAGTAACGGCTTATTTTGTGACCTGGTTTGGCAGTAGAATTGGCTTGTTTTATTTTAGTTTAACCGTTATTTCTTTGGGTCTGATACTGTCCAAGTTTACCATAATAGAAACAGCTCCCTGGGCAAAATTACATCATCACGAGGCGGTTAAAAACAAGCCAAAAGATCAACAAAGCAATGAAACAAAAACTTTAGCACAATTATTTAAACTGGGTTCATTGGAAAGCAGGCCATTAATTGCCTTGAACCAGGCTGGCCTGGTAGAAAAATTTACCGATGCCATTGTCTGGATTTTTTTACCCGTCTATTTTATCTCACAAGGATTAAAGCTGGTTGAAGCAGGTGCAATTATTGCTATTTATGGTATTGTTTGGGGTGGTTCACAGCTGATTACTGGTCCATTATCAGATAAAATTGGCCGTAAAGGCTTAATCGTTTGGGGTATGTGGTTTTGTGGATTGGGCGTTTTATCCATTCCATTGTCAAATGGTGTTACTTTGTGGAGTTTAGAAACGGCATTTATTGGTATTGGCATGGCTATGGTATATCCAAATTTAGGTGCGGCAGTGGGAGATTTTGCACCTGCGCAATACCAAGCCAGTTTAATTGGTGTGTATAGATTTTGGCGAGATTCAGGCTATGCTTTTGGTGCTTTAGTGATGGGGTTGATGGCCCAATGGTCACAAAATTTATTGATGCCCTTTTGGTTTGTTGCCTCAGCCATGTTAATATCAGGGCTTTGGGTGCAAATTTGGCTGCCTAAAGAAGTAAAGTAATCATGCAGATATTTTACAATTACTTAATTGCAATATTTATCATATCTGTCACCTTTGCTGCATTTGCACAAATAGGCGGATTTTGTTTACTAGGTGGTCTGCGTGAATCTATTAAAGACAAAAGTACACCCAGATTGTGGTCATATTTTATCGTCATTGCCGTTGCCATGGTGGGTACAACTTTAAGAGAAGGAAAGTTTGAGACCTCTTGAAGCTGAGTATTAAAGGACATTTAATTTAAGGTGCCTGTCCTTGATACCTATAATACTCTGATTTGATCTTTATTTGATATTGGTATTGCTATGCTATATTCTTTTTAATCAGAATGAAACAATCATGAGCCTAGCAAAACTTATCACAATTATTTTTTTAATTAGTCAATCGTATCACCTTCATTCATTGGAAATATTGTCAGAACCCAATGCAGCATCAATTATAAGCCAGTGGTTTTCAATAGACTCGAGCTTTGATAATAAACTACAAAAAACCCTCGTTTTAGAAGACAAGAAACAAAAGAAATTCACTATTTATTTCACCAGCGATGATCAGCAGCCAGTTAATGGACTATTGGTTATCCCTAATGTTAAAAAAGGTCGTCTTAAGTTAGCCCTGTTATTACACGCGATGGGGAGTGATCAAAGTTTATGGT
>JAESTH010000140.1 GCA_016763695.1 Alcanivoracaceae bacterium | reverse complement strand
CAAGTATTGGACCTATTTCGCTGCTGTTTTTAATAGTAATGGTCAGGCCATTATTGACACCATATCCATCAAAAACTCTTTGTCCTTGATCAAAAATGTAAATAGGGTAGAAGCTGAATTGTGAAGTTTGGATGTCACTTTCTTTAACGCCAACGCTGTTTAAGGCGCTCACTACGGCATGTACCTTTTCGCTATTGGCATTGATCACCTCGTCTGGTTCTTGGCCATTACTGACAATGCTTGCAGATATGATACCCTGAATGTTTTCGATGGCAACTCGACCAATGCCCTGGATTTTTAAGGTGTTTGGCGGGTTTTGGGCGATGGCTGAAAAAGCCATGACCAATAGGGCCATTAGTATAGTAGTTTGGATTTTACTTGATTTCATTGTGTTTTTCCTGATATGTCAAGTCTTTATTATGCGCCTTTACGGTATTTTTAGCAATAGCAAAAGCTTGCGGTTATTTATTTCTGTTTCTTAAATGGCATCCTGGCCTTGTCTCGCTGGCGAATCAGGCCTTGCTGAGATGTGTTGGCAACCAGTTTGCCATCAAGGGTAAAGACTCGTCCCTGGGCAAATCCGCGTCCTTCACTGGCTACGGGGCTATAACAATCGTATAGCAACCAGTCGTTAACGTTGATGTCATGGTGAAACCACATGGCATGATCCAGGCTGGCAATTTGTAGGGTTGGATCCAGGTAAGATACTGGGTGAGGAAAGGTTGAGGTGGCAACCAGATGGAAATCGGATACAAATGCCAGTAGTTGGCGATGTAATGGCTGGTGATCAGGAACTTGGTGGCGGGCTTTAAACCAGATTTGACGGATGGGCTCGCTGGGGTTTAAATCAAGTGGATCGATGTCATCAGCGAAACGAAACTCGAAAGGTCCCTGAGTGGTTAATAACCTGCGCATTCTTGGGGTTAATGACTGCATTTGCTTGCTAGTCAAAAATGGTTTTTCATCCAGTTCATCAGGTTTTGGTAAGTTTGGTGCATCAGTTTGGTGTTCATATCCTTGTTCTTCAATCTGGAAAGATGCGGCTAAATTGAGAATAGGGCGACCGTGTTGGATAACGACCACACGGCGATTGCTGAAACTTCTGCCATCGCGAGCTCGATCGACCTGAAAAACCACCGGCTTCTTGACATCGCCTTCGCGTAAGAAATAAGCATGAAATGAATGTGCCTGTTTATTCTCTACTGTTCGGTAAGCGGCTGCCAAAGCCTGGCTTAAGACCTGACCTCCAAAAATTCTACCTGTGCCTATATCCAGAGATTGAGCTCTGTAGAGATTTTCTTCCAGTTTTTCCAGGTTGAAATATTGTAGTAAATTTTCTATTTGATTCATGCTTATTTTCCTGAGCCTTTTGCTACTTGGGTTGCTAGTGAGCCAATATTTATCAATGTAATTTGTTGCATAACAGTTTCCCATGGAAATAATTTCCCTGGATCCATCTTCCTGCGAATATAGACTTCTGGATCATTTTCTGATTTTATCAGTCTGGTGTCTAAATCCTCATGACCTGTTATGTATTTTAATGTTGGGATCTGTTGCTGTAATTTCAATATTAATGTGACCAATGCTTCAATTTGAGCTTGTGGGTATTTATCATGCATGATTTGCTGGTTGGTCATGTGCCAGTGCGGATAGCGACCCTGGTTATCCAGTTCTATGCCTATGGAATTGCTATTGTGGTCTTTAACATGGTGGGCGATGCGATTGTTTTCCACCCATTGATATGTTTTTGCCTGTTTGGTAATATAATAGTGTCCACTGTTACCCGTGCCGGAGTTGTAATGTACTTTTTCACCATAAGTTCTGGCGGTCTTTATGTCAGGTAATTCGGTACAGTGTATGACTAACATCTGTATGTCATTGATACTTCGGTTAGCCAATTTGTGATTGTAGGGTAGGAGAGTGTTGAGATTATCTGTCACAAAAAATTTTTCCTAAAAAGATAATTTTAACAAAAACTCTGTTTTTAGTATGCTAAATTTTCTGTTTGGTTGAAATATATATGCTTTATTGGAAAATAGTGCCTTTCTGCTGGTTATTTATTTGCAATGATTATACAAAGCGAGTAGAATCCGCCGGCTATGAAACAACTACCTGAAAAAATTGCCTTAGATAAGGCTGTTCATGGACAAAGACTCTATCAAGGAAGTGTAGAAATACAAAAGATGTCAAGATTGATTGATTTGTTGGCGGATGCTGATGGAGCGATTAGTTTTTCTATAGAGTTCGAAAGAGCGCGGGGTCTTCTTGGCAAGGCTCAGGTTAAGGTGAGTGCTGATTTATCATTAATATGCAAAATCAGTCAGAAAAAGTTTATGTTTCCAGTGGAGATTGATTCTACTGTGGGTTTTATTGATGATTTGGCGTATGAAGATTTGCTAGATATTGATATGGAGGCCTCATGGGTAGAAGAGGGCTTTATTAAGCCGCTGGATATAATTGAAGATGAGTTAATTTTGGCAGTGCCAGATATTCCGTTTAATGAGGGTCATGTTGATGATTCAAAAGAAGAAGATCTGAATGTCGCTGAGAAAAAACCTAACCCATTTGCAGTATTAAAAAATTTAAAATAAAATTTAGAATCATTTGGAGAAATAATCATGGCTGTGCAAAAAAGTCGTACAACACCATCAAGAAGAGGCATGAGACGTTCTCATGATAGTTTAAGTACTCGTACATTATCAACTGATCCAGAAAGTGGTGAAATTCATATTCGTCATCATGTCACTGCTGAGGGTTATTACAAAGGCCAGAAAGTCATTGATATGGCTGATGACTTTTTAGAAGATCAAGAGTAACAACAATCCCCAATAAATATTGGGAATTGATAGAAAAATTGAGTAGCGGAGCTTGAATAATCAATTCAGGCTCCGTTTTTTTATGGAATTTCTGGCTCGTTTTTGTGTCAAAGCTCAATTCGTTGTAAAATCTATACTTCTATGCAAAATAATAAACAAATCAAACTCATAAAAACCGTGACTATTGCAGTCGATTTAATGGGGGGCGATGATAGTCCAGATATGCGACTTGATACCGTGCTGGCCATGCTCAAATCACAAATCACTATCCATTTGCGGGTTTTTGTGTCTCAGAGCTACCTTAATACTATCTCTCACAGGGTGTCTACTCTAGATGACAAAAAAATCACGTTTATCGCCTGTGGTCGGTCGGTGGCGATGGCTGAATCACCTTTTAGTGCTTTGCGGCAAAAACGTGAGTCCAGTTTATCTCTGGCTATCAAAGATGTGGCGGATAAAAGAGCTGATGTCTGTGTGACGGCAGGAAATACGGGTGCCATGGTGGCACTGTCAAAGCATTGGTTAAACCTGTTATATGAAATAGAAAAACCGGTATTGGCGACACTGCTTCCTGGTAAGCCTAAGCGGGCTCTGTTGCTGGATGTAGGGGCTACTATTGATGCCCGCGCCGATGATCTATACAATTTTGCTCGTATTGGTTGTGCCTGGCAACAGGCTTTATATGGAATAAACAATCCTGAAATTTCACTGCTAAATGTGGGAATGGAAAGTAATAAAGGGGATGATACTGTTAAACAGGCAGATAAAATGTTGAGAGAATCGGACTTAAACTATATTGGTTTTTGCGAGGGTTCGCACTTATTTAACGGCTTTGCAGATGTTATTTGTTGTAATGGCTTTGTGGGAAATATAACTTTAAAGTCATGTGAAGCGATGGCATCATTTGTCAAAAATGAAAGTGATGACCCGTTGAAAAGTACATTATGGCAGAAAATCAAGAAAGGTATGCGGATTGTTGATCCGGATAAGTATAATGGAGCACTTCTATTGGGTTTAGATGGCATGGTAATTAAAAGTCATGGCGATTGTAACACGTTGTCATTTGGGGCGGCTTTACTGCAAGCCTACAATATGGCACAATATCCAATGATAACAAAAATGACAGAGTTGCTGGAGAATTCTTAAATGACAATATATTCAAAGATAATCGGTACAGGCAGTTACTTGCCTGAAAAAATATTAACAAATGCAGATTTGGAAAAAATAGTTGATACCGATGATAAATGGATTCAGGAAAGAACAGGGATAAAACAAAGACATATTGTTGCAGATGGGCAATATACATCGGATTTGTCATATGAGGCATCTTTAAGGGCACTAGAAGCGGCGGGTATGGAGGCATCAGAATTAGGTATGATTATTGTTGGTACCACTACACCTGATTTGATTTTTCCCAGTACCGCTTGTATTTTACAAAGCAAATTAAAATGCCTGGGCATTGGTGCCTTTGATGTTAATGCGGCCTGTAGTGGTTTTATATATGCATTGAGTGTTGCTGATAAGTTTATTAAGTCAGGTACGCATAAAAATATTCTGATAGTTGGTGCGGAAACATTAACCAGAATAGTCAATTGGACAGATAGAAAAACCTGTGTATTGTTTGGAGATGGCGCAGGTGCGGCTGTGTTAACGGCCAGTGAAGAAGTTGGTGTACTTTCTACGCATATTCATGCAAATGGTGATTATGGTGATTTGTTAACCTCTAATAAAGGGCCTTCAAGAGGAATGAGTGATGAGGTTACAGGGCCAATTGAAATTGCGATGAAGGGCAATGAAGTCTTTAAAGTGGCGGTGAAAACATTGGGGCGTATAGTCGATGAAACATTGGCTTTTAATAATATGCAAAAATCTGATATAGATTGGCTGGTGCCGCATCAGGCCAACTTGCGAATCATAACAGCCACTGCAAAAAAATTAAAAATGAGCATGGATCAGGTGATTGTCACGGTCGATATGACTGGCAATACCTCGGCTGCTTCAGTACCAATGGCATTGGACAAGGCAGTTAGATCTGGTAAAATCAAGCCTGGTCAAATAGTGTTGTTGGAAGCTTTTGGTGGTGGTTTTACCTGGGGTTCTGCATTGATTAAAATGTAAATCACTTTTGTCGTAAAATATTTCTACAAACAATTAAAATAAAGGTTACTAATGAATAATCTCGCATTCGTTTTTCCCGGGCAGGGCTCGCAATCAGTGGGTATGCTCACTGATTTATATGAAACTTATCCGCAAATCCAGCATCAGTTTGCCAGGGCAGGCGATGTGTTGAATTTAGATTTAATGGAAATGATTACATCAGATCCACATAATCAACTCAATCTAACCGAGTTTACGCAACCGGCATTATTAACTGCTTCGGTGGCTATTTGGCAGCTTTGGCAGGAAAAATCATCCATTAGGCCAACTTTTATGGCTGGGCATTCTTTGGGTGAATACTCGGCGCTGGTCTGTGCGGGCGCACTAGATTTTGAAGATGCCGTGTTGTTGACTCACAAACGTGGTCAATATATGCAACAGGCAGTACCAGAAGGGACGGGTGCAATGGCAGCTGTTTTGGGTTTATCGGATGAGCAAGTGGTCGATATTTGTGCAAAGGCAGATGCCAATGGCAATGTCACGGCAGCTAACTTTAATTCGCCAGGGCAGGTGGTTATATCAGGTGGCAAAGAAGCGGTAGAAAAGGCTGGAGAATTAGCAAAAGAGGCTGGGGCAAAGAGAGTCATGCCTTTACCTGTGAGTGTACCATCCCATTGTCAATTGATGCGTCCAGCAGCAGATAAATTGGCGGAGGATTTGGCTACCATGACTTTAAAGTCACCAGAAATACCTGTTGTTCATAATGTTGATGTATTGGCGCATATATCGCCTGAAAATATCAAAACATCATTGGTAAAGCAGCTGTATCAACCAGTAAAATGGTCTCAGACCAATCAGTTTTTAAGTGATAGGAAAATCACACATATTGTGGAATGTGGGCCAGCCAAGGTTTTATCGGGACTGGCCAAGCGTTTTAATCGTGGTTGGAATATTAATAGTTTAAGTACAACAAAAGGCTTCGAAAAAGCCCTGACTCTTGGAGTGGAAGAATAATGAGCGCATCAATTGAAAATATAATCTCTTTAGACAACAATGTTGCTCTGGTAACTGGCGCATCAAGAGGCATAGGTGCCGCTGTTGCAGATACTTTGATTGCAGCAGGTGCCTTTGTGATCGGTACTGCTACCAGTGAAGCAGGCGCGAAGGCAATTGCAGATCGACTTGGAGATAATGGTATAGGTCAGGTTTTGGATGTGAGTGATGCAGATAGTATTGCCGCGTTGATGAAGGAGTTAAAGGCCAATAAAACCCTGCCCACTATTTTGGTGAATAATGCAGGTGTCTCCAAAGATAATTTGTTAATGCGCTTAAAAGATGATGAGTGGGATTGGTTGATGGATACCAATTTAAAATCAGTTTATAGAATGTCTAAAGCCTGTATTCGTCCAATGATGAAAGCCCGTACAGGACGAATAATCACCATAGGTTCGGTTATTGGTAGCATGGGTAATCCTGGGCAAAGTGTTTATGCCGCTGCTAAGGCGGGCTTAATCGGCTTTAGTAAATCTTTGGCCAAGGAAATTGGATCAAGAAATATTACGGTTAATGTCATTGCTCCTGGTTTTATCCAGACAGACATGACCAAAGATATGGATGAAGCCAATAAAGAAGCTTTAATGAATGGTGTGCCATTGGGTAGGCTGGGCGAAGCACAGGATATTGCCAATGCGGTACTATTCTTGGCATCAGATATGGGCAAATACATTACGGGTGAGACCTTGCATGTTAACGGTGGAATGTTAATGGTCTAATTTGTTGCGATATTGCTGCCAAGTCAGCAATTTCGTCAATGTACTAGATAGCTAATATGAGTATAGCCAATTACGGAAAAAAGCTGGTTAAAGATGGGGTGCTGATTTGCGAAGCTATGCTCTTACACCAGCACGATCTCCATAAAATCTGGGCTCCAGATTTTATGGAGTCGATTCTTTTTATATCTTCAAAAAAAACAAATTACCAGTCGGTGTTACACTTTTTTTGGCAATCCATGTTTCATCAACGCGAGGTTATGAATCAGGCAGATGCTGAGGAAATATTCACATCCACACATCTGTACAAGGTAACCCTCGATGAAGCCAGAAAAAAAATACAACGGTGTTGCCCAGATTGGTATGAAGAAAACAGAAAATTAATCCCCAATGCAAAGTGGACTCATATCATTTGGAATGATAGCGCTGATGTGTTTATCGTTTTTGAAGAAGATGAAATGTTTTATGGCTGGGGTTGGGATTGTATAGAATAAATTTGGGATGGTTTTAAAATGGGCGGTGCCCATCATTAAAATAAAGCTGCGGGATAAGATTGTACCCACAAAAAAACCCGATAAAATCGGGTTTTTTAATGTCTAAATTTGTCAGGTAAATTGCCACTGATTATAGTTGGGCATATACCTCTTGTTAGTCTTATTAAGCAATAATACTAACGTGTTGACGATTTTTAGGGCCTTTCTTGACAAATTGTACAACACCATCTTTCAGTGCAAACAATGTGTGGTCTTTACCCATGCCAACATTAACACCAGCGTGAACTTTAGTTCCGCGTTGGCGTATCAGGATGTTGCCAGCTGACACAGCTTCGCCACCATATTTTTTTACGCCAAGGTATTTAGGATTAGAATCGCGACCATTCTTGGTACTACCCGCTGCTTTCTTATGTGCCATTTCTTATACTCCTATGCTTTAATCTGTTTGATTTTTATTTCTGAATAACTTTGACGGTGACCCATTTGTTTCATGTGGTGCTTACGTCTTTTAAACTTCATAATTCTTACTTTCTTAGAACGTCCATTGCTCATCACTTCAGCTGAAACACTAGCACCTTCAACATAAGGTGTGCCAACTGAGATAGCATCATCTCCATTTGATGTCATTAATATTTCTGTAAAATCGATTGTAGTGCCTTCGTCTAAACCTAATTTTTCAACACGAAGAACATCGCCTTCTTTAACTCTATACTGCTTGCCACCAGTAACAATAACTGCATGCATGATTTTTCTCCAAACATTTAAATTGATGTGCGCTATGGTCAATGTAATCAATGCAGACAAGACCATAAGCTAAAGTGCAATATGCACAAGGACGGCGATTTTACTTGTTTCGTTATCAGCCGTCAACTTTTATTTACTAATTTTATCCTCTTTTAAAGTATTAGCACTGTTGTGCATGCACAATTTTGCAGTAACCTGCTCAGCTCCCTATATATCAGGATAGTTGTCGTCTGATTTTACGAGCCTGATGAAGTTTTTTATAGCTTTCGATGAGTCTGAGGTGTGGGTCTATGCCTTCTAGTTTTAGGCTGGTTTTGAAAAGGCCAAAGAACCTTACTGCACCACTCACAGAACCAACCACGTTGCCCATGGTTTCTTTACTAAACATTCTATTGAGGTTGGCGATATAATGCTTAAGCTCAAGCTCTTCATCCAGAGTTATCTCAAGTACGGTTTGAACCGCTTGATAGAATAAGCCGCGTTCAACGGTGTTGTCATTGTATTGTAAGAACTGTTCTACCAGATCCCGTGCCTCTTCAAGCTCATTTATGGCAAGATAGATAAGGATTTTCAGTTCTAGGATGGTGAGTTGCCCCCAAACGGTATTTTCATCGAACTCAATACCAATCAGAGTGATAATATCCGTGTAGTTATCTAACTGACTTTCTTCTAAACGAGCCACCAAGCTGGTTAATTCATCAGCACTTAAAGAATGAAGATTCAAGATGTCTTCGCGGTAATCCAGTGCCTTATTGGTATTGTCCCATATCAGGTCTTCAACCAGATATACTTCTGAATAGTCGGGCACCAGAATGCGACAGGCGGTAGCGCCCAGATCATCAAAAACGGCAATATAAACTTCTTTGCCCAGTTTCTTTAATATAGCCAATAAGCTGTCATTTTCTTCTTGATTGCTGCCTGAAAAGTCCCACTCACAAAATTCATAATCATGGTTTTCACTAAAGAAGCGCCAAGAGATAATACCCGTTGAATCAATAAAGTGCTCGACAAAGTTTTCTGGCTCGCTCACCGCCAGGCTATTAAAGGTGGGTCGTGGCACATCATTTAATCCTTCAAAGCTTCGACCTTGTAACAGTTCAGTCAGACTCCGCTCCAGCGCCACCTCAAAGCTTGGATGGGCACCGAATGATGCAAATACACCGCCTGTTTTTGGGTTCATTAACGTTACACACATCACGGGAAATTGGCCGCCTAATGAAGCATCTTTAATAATCACAGGGAAGCCTTGTTTTTGCAGGGCGTTTATGCCCGCTAAGATACCTGGGTATTTTTCTATCACCTGTTGAGGTACATCTGGCAAGACAATTTCTTGTTCAATGATTTGCTTTTTTACCGCGCGTTCAAAGATTTCCGACAAGCATTGTACTTGTGCTTCATGCAGGTTATTGCCGGCACTCATGCCGTTACTTAAGTATAAATTGTCAATCAAATTAGCCGGGAAATAGATGGTTTCGCCATCAGACTGGCGTACATAAGGAATCGAGCAAATACCACGCTCAACCAGCCCTGAGTTGGTATCAATCAGATGTGAACCACGTAATTCATCATCTGGATTGTAGATGCTTAGGCAATATTCATCCAACAGGCCAGCTGGCAGCTGATCATTTGGTCCAGACTTAAACCATTTTTCATTTGGATAATGCACAAAGTCACTATTGGCAATCTCTTGCCCAAAAAACTGATCATTGTAGAAGAAATTGCAGTTTAAACGCTCGATAAATTCACCCAATGCTGAACACAATGCGCTTTCTTTGCTTGCGCCTTTGCCGTTGGTAAAACACATAGGTGAGGCCGCATCGCGTACATGTAGTGACCACACATTTGGCACGATATTACGCCAGGAAGCAATCTCGATTTTCATACCAAGCTTGGCCAATATGGCTGTCATGTTTGAGATGGTTTGTTCTAGCGGTAGGTCTTTGCCCAAGATGAAAGTGCTGACATCGCCTTGTGCTTGATTCATAAGCATAGCTTGAGCATCTTCCTCAAGGTTTTTAACTGTCTCAATCTTAAATTCAGGACCTGTTTGTACGACTTTTTTTACGGTACAGCGATCGATCGCTCTTAAGATGCCCCGGCGATCTTTGTCAGAAATACTTTCTGGCAACTCTACCTGAATTTGAAAAATTTGATTATAACGGTTTTCAGGGTCAATAATATTGTTTTGCGAAATCCTGATGTTTTCGGTAGGAATATCACGCGACAAACAATACACCCTTGCAAAGTAGGCCGCACAAAGAGCGGATGAAGCCAGGAAGTAATCAAAAGGACTGGGGGCAGAACCATCACCTTTGTAACGAATAGGCTGATCAGTGATGACAGTAAAATCATCAAATTTGGCTTCAAGCCTGAGGTTTTCGAGAAAATTAACTTTGATTTCCATTGAATGGTTTCCGATTGGCGTATTGTTTTTAATGGTTGGAATTATCTGATTTTTAGAGGCAATAGTCTTGAGAAAATTATACAAATTGGCGAAATAGTCACCTTTCCCGCTAAAACAATAGCCATGACGTTCTGATACCTGCTGCCTACATCAAATCGCCAACAAAAATGCTGGTCAATTCTTTAGCGCTGACTCTAGTCATGATTCTTTGTTTGTACCATCCATTTTTGTAATGTTGAATAACCAATAGGTAATTCATTGGCTATTGCTTTAAAAATTATGATATAGTTGTTCTGTTATGAAAAAGAAGCCACTAGTATTTTCAATAATTATTTTATTGAGCAGTTTCCTAGTTTACAAAATAATTCCTCATGATGATCCAGGTATACAAACTACCAAAGATCATGAGTTGACTGGTTCTGAAATTTTGCCAATTAAAAAAAATCCAATCAGCACAAAAAAT
>JAESTH010000043.1 GCA_016763695.1 Alcanivoracaceae bacterium | reverse complement strand
TTACCTGGTTCTCAAGAGCAATAGAACTAAGATGTTTTAGGGTATTATTATCAACTTTGAAAGGGTATGAGGCACCATTGAAAGTTTTATAGGCTGGTCGTTCATAATCCAGTGGCAAATTATGTACTTGTGGCAAATCAGCTAGTTGCTTATCCCAGTAAGCTAATTGTGATTCAAGTACCTTGCCATTTAACCAATCGCGTTGCCAATAAGCATAATCAGCATATTGAATTGTTAGTGGGATTAATGGGTTTGGTGTGCCTTCAATGGTTGATCTATATAACTTGACAAACTCATCTACTATTACTCCCATGGACCAACCATCTGAGGCAATGTGATGCATATTGAATAACATCAGTCCTTCATTTGCTGCTATTTGCAGGTAACTAACTCGCAGCATCAAATCTTCACTTAAATTAAACGACTGTTGTGCATCCTCTTGCAGAGCAGCATTGATGGCTATATCTTTTGCATCACTAGATAAATTGCTCAAGTCTATCTGAGTAATCGTAAACTCAAATTGTTGGTGGATAAACTGTAATGGGCCATCATCACCCTCAATAAAGGTGGTACGTAAGGGCTCATGTCTCTCAATAATTTGTCTAAAGGCAACTTCAGCCACATCAACCCTAAAGTCTCCTTCAAAATGCATAGCTGAATACATATTATATTGGGCACTACCACCATCCATTTTATCAATAAACCATAAACGCTGCTGGGCATAAGATGGGACAAGATACTTCTCATTCCTTTCAATCTGAACTATTTGCGGCCTAATATTTAATTGTTGCAATTGTGCTTGATGGTTTAAATATTCAATAATCTGTAGTTTATTATTCTTAATTAAACTTCCAAAATATGGAGTCATGGCATCTTTTAAAGCCCTGGCTTTCAGTTTTTGTTCCGAAAGATAAACATCGATACCTGCTTCAGCAAGCTGTCCAATTATTTCTATTGTTTTTTCCATAGTTAAAATTCTATTTCTTCAATTTGTTCTTGTGATGTGTTTTCAAGGTCAGCGATAATACCAGCCTGTTTTGATAATGAATCTATTAATTCAGCTAATGACTTTAAATCTTCAGATTCGAATAAAAATTTGAGACTTATTTCTTGTGCGAATGTTGAACGGATTTCTGCAATCAATTTTAACAGTAACAGTGAGTGTCCCCCCAGTTCAAAGAAGTTGGCATGAACACTGATCTTTTCTTCAGGCAGTTTAAGTAACAAAGACCATATCTTGACCAGATGTATCTCTGTGTCACTTTCTGGTGCCTCATAATCAGTAGTTATTATCTTATCAACAACGGGTAAGGCTTTTTTATCAATCTTCCTGTTTGCGGTCAAAGGCATTTCATCCAGCAGTATAATCGCTGCTGGTAGCATGTATTCAGCTAAGTGATCGCCTAGATATAATTGACAGTCTTTAATAAAGTCGGCTTCATTTACTGCTGTATTATTGGCAGTCACATAGGCTATGATATGTTCATCATTGTGCACCAAGGTGGTACAAGAGGTGACCTGTGGATGTTGTGATAGCTGGTATTCAATCTCACCAAGTTCTATCCTGAAGCCACGAATGTTAATCTGAGAATCAGCTCTACCCAGATATTTTATATTTTGCCCATCCAGACAAACACCCAAATCTCCAGTGGCATATCTGCGCAGTCCTGACCCTAGATTGCTAAAACGGGCTTGAGTCAAGGCCTTATCATTGAGATAACCACTGGCAATACGACTACTTTCAGTACATATCTGCCCTATTTCACCTACGCCACAATCCCCACCGTTGGTATTGACTAATCTAATCCTGGTATCCGGTGTGTTCATCGCCATAGGTATGACTGCACTGACTTTCTCTATATCCGTGACTTCAAAGTAGGTTGCTGCGCGTTGGGTTTCGGTGGCGCCATAACAATTAAAAATACGCATATCTGAGTTGAGTTTCAACAAGGCTTCTGCTGTATCTCTGCGCAAGGTTTCACCTGTTAAAAACAGCACTTTAAGCCCACTGAGATCGACTTGTGCTTGCATAGTGATAATCTCAGCCATTGCTGGGGTTAAGTGCAGTATCGAGATACTCTGCTTGTGCAGCCATTCACTAAATTCGAAAGCCTCAAACTGTTGTTTGCTTGGTATTATAAGGGTGGCACCGTTACACAGCGCCCCAAAAATGTCTCTTTGTAATGGGTCATGGGCCAATGCTGATAACATACCAAAATGATCATTAGCATTAAAACCCACATAATCAGGCAACCAATTAAGGTAGCCACTTAAGCCTAAATGCAGGCCTGCTACAGCTTTGGGTATACCTGATGAACCGGAGGTAAATGTGATACAGGCTCTTAAGTTGAGTAAATCAGTCTCTGCAATAAAGTCATCTGCCAACCCTGCATAATAATCTGGCTCATTCACTATAATTTTGATTGCAGATATAGTTATGATACTTTCCATTAATTTACTTTCATAAGTATCTGCTTTATCACATAAAAGTGTTACTTTATTATCAACAATTCCCATATGCTGAATGATTCTTTTTGCTGGCATATTGACCGTAACAATCGAATAAGCAGCGCCCAGTTGTAATACCGCTAATATCCCAGCAATCAACGGAGCCCCACGTGCAGCCATTATGGTAACAATATCGCCTCTTTTTACGCCCATTGTTCTTAACTCTTGAGCCAGTCCATAAGAATGTCCCAGTAGTTGTTGGTATGACCATTTATGATATTCATCGCTAATAGCTATCGCCATTGGTGAAGCGTGCGCCTGTTTTCTAAATAATGCGGTGACATCTTCGATATTGCTATCTGTTTGCTTAATAGCATGATCATAATCAATTTTATGTGGCCCATTATTTAAACAATACTGATGACAGGCTTGAGTCATATCAACAGCTATTTGTGTGAGTAAGTTTATGTATTGTTGGATTAACTGCTCAATATGTTCTGATGAAAATGCCGAGCTATTATAGTGACAGCTGATATGTAGTCCATCGGCTGCATCTTTCAGGTATAAGGTGAGGTTAAATTTGTTTTGTATTTCCGCGGTATTGTGCCCTGACATCTCAAAGTCAAAATCTTCTTCACCAACATCACCATCTGGAACACTTAACATATTAAATAGTATCTGGAATAATGGTGTACTTTGTGCATTTCTCTCACAGCCGGTTATTTCGAATATTTGTTCCAGTGGTAAATCCTGATTGGATAAAACATCTTCAATATTCTGTATTTGTGCCATCAATAAATCTTCGAATGAAGCCTCTAATTCAAGTTGGTGTCTAACAGGTAAGGTATTTAAGAACATACCTAGCATATCTTGGGTGCCATAGATGTGTCTGCCAGTGACTGGTAGGCCTATATTAAAATCTGTTTTACCACTCAGTCTTGCTAACAACAATACAAAAGCACTGTGTAATATGTTAAATAAACTGCCTTTATGGGCATGGGCAATGGCTTTTAATTGCAGAGATAAGGATAACTCAATGTCTGCCTGTATCAGGTTCTGATCACTAACAAGAGTGCCCTCATGATTTTGAATAGGCAAATGCAGTTGTTCGTTACAGCCAGCCAGGTAGTCTTTCCAAAAGATTCGCTGTTGTTCGGCTGTATCTGATTGTAACCATTGTTGTTGCCATACGGCATAGTCTGCATAGTTAAAGTTGTTGCTTGCTATTATCTGCTCTTGGCGACTGATTTTCCCATAGCGTTTCATTAATTCACTATAAAATAGTTGCTGTGACCAACCATCTGAGATGATGTGATGCTGGTTAAAATGCAGCTGGTATTCGTTATCTGCTGTTTTTAGTAACAACACTGATAATAATGGCAACTGACTTATGTCAAATACTTGGGTATCCTGTTGATCACTCAGGCGTGAAATTTCTTCATGTTTTTGTGGTTCAGCCAAATTGCTTAAGTCAATTAAATTGATTTTATAGATAAATGAAGGTTCTACCATTTGCATAGGGGTATTTTCATTATCCACTTTATTAATGATTATTCTGGTTCTTAAGATATCATGTTGTTTAATAAGGCTGTTTAAGGCTTGTTCTAATATTTCGGCTTTAAAATGCCCCTTGATTTTACTGGCAACAGCGATGTTATGTTCATTAGTGCGTTCTCTGAGTTGTTCAATAAACCATATTCTGTATTGTCCATATGATAAAGGTAAGGGCCCGCTGTTTTCCTGCTTGTGTAATTGTTGTTTGTCACTTGGTACACTTAAGGTTATTTTTTGGGCTATAGCACTAATGGTTGGGGCATGAAAGATATCTTTTACACTCAACTGCACTTGCATGTTTTCAATAATAAGATGCAGCATATTGGTTAATAGCAGTGAATGTCCACCGAGTTCAAAGAAGTTGGCGTCACTGCTGATTTCGCTCTCAGGGATATTTAACAATTGTGCCCAAATCTTCGTCAGTGCTATTTCAGTTTCTCCCCCTGGTTTGGTATAATGTTTTATTGATTCCAATACTTTTACCCCTGAATCCTTTAATTCCCAGAGTGCTTTTTTATCTATCTTTCCATGTGTGGTCAACGGTAATTTCTCCAGCATGATAAAGTCACTGGGAAGCATATACTCGGGTAGTTTTTTCTTTAGAAAAGATTTTATCTCGCTCAAATCTAGGGTCTGATCATTGCTAATCACCAGATAGGCATGCAAACTTTGTTTATCTGTATCATAGAGGACAACAGACTGGCTGATATCATCATGGCTGCTTAAGCGTGATTCTATCTCACCGAGTTCTACCCTAAAGCCACGTATTTTTATCTGGTTGTCTATTCTACCAATAAATTCAAGTTGTGGTTGGTCTTGAGCATCCTTAGACCATTTGACTAAATCACCTGTGCGGTAAATTTTTTCCTGTTCATTGTCTGAAAAAGGATGTTTGATGAATTTCTCAGCTGTGAGTGGTGCCTGATTGAGGTAACCTCTGGAAACACCCAATCCACCAACACATAGTTCACCTGCTACGCCAAAGGGCGACAATTGTTGTTGTTCATTTAACACGTACAATTGGACGTTATCATTGGCTCTACCAATAGGTGCCGTGTTGTTGTTTTCCTTAATGGGTATTTGATAGGCACAAGATATATCAGTACATTCGGTTGGGCCATACATATTGATCAACTCTAAGTCAGCAGCAGCATTATTGAGCCAAGTACTCAAGCGATCAAAGGCAATGGCTTCTCCGCCAAATAAGACACATCTTAAGCTGGATAGTTTTGCTCTGTTCTGTGCATGTTCGACCAGAGGATAAAAAACACTGGGGGCACAATTGGTCAGGGTTATTTTGTTCTCTT
>JAESTH010000139.1 GCA_016763695.1 Alcanivoracaceae bacterium | reverse complement strand
TTGCCACTGACTTCAGCTTTGGGTTTGAGTAAAATAGCTGGTTCAACATTTTCAGATGCTGTGACCCTGGCTCGAAATAGGATCTCCTTTACTGTAATTACTTCAACTGCTTTCTGCGGATAGCCGACTTCTGTATGTTCTATAGGAGCTTTTAACTTGACGATTAGCACAACGATAATAATAGCTAGTGCTATAATAATTGGTAAGATACCAAATTTCTTGAAAATTTTTTGCATATTTTTCATTTACATTAGAGTTCGCTAATATTATAGACCATAAATATCTTAAAAGTTTTATATTAATGTGATGGTTGTGATTATATGGTTTTCATTTTAAAAAATGAGGTGGAATTAGTAGGGTAATATATAGCCTGTATATGCTATACTGCTTGCTTACTTGACATTTGACAAAAAAAACATGGATAAAAAATTCACTTCAGGGTTAGTTTTTAATGATACCCTGCAATCAATCGTAGAAAATTATAAATATTTCAGCCTATTAGCTATCATCTTCACCAGCTTGACTTTCGTGGTGAGTCTGATATCAACTTACATCTCGGATGACAGCATATTTATCGCCTTTTTAGCCGTCATCATTTTAGTTATGATATTCGTAAAGCTGGCTATTATGATTCATCAATCTATCCTACTCAAGGAGTTTAATCTTGGCAATATTTTTTCTTGGTCGGCGATAGAGCTTAAGTTTATAGCATGGGGTGTTGCTATCTATTCTCTTGTTGGAGGTTCTTTAGGGGTTTTCTTAGCCTTTATCTTTCCTCAATACAGTGAGGGAAATGAACCAAATGCTATGATGATTATTCTTATGTTGGTACTTTTCATCATGGCTGCAATTATAATTTCTCGTTTATCACTCATTTTCCCTGGTGTTGCAGTAGGTGATAAAATGAGCATGTCTCGAGTCTGGAAAGCGACTAAAGGAAAAGTGGGTAGTCTATTTTTTCTGGTTGTCGGGTTTCCATTTATTACCAATAAAATTTTAGGTAAATTTCCTGAGGATGGTGAACTGTGGATATTATTGAACACTGTTATTTCCGTATTTTTGATTATATTTGAAGTGGGAATTGTTTCTCATTGTTATCATCGGTTGATTGAGTCAACAGAGCCTGAACCTAGTGAAGAACAACGGGAAAATATTGAGCAAGTATTATAAATTTATTTCTCAATGTGTTTTTTACAAACTTTAAAAAGTGCCTATTGTTTTAACAAAAAATAAAAAAATTATTTAGAGCAAACATTTCCACACTAGAAATGTTTGCTCTATTTTTTATTTAGATTTCTATCGGATCTATCAGTATTTGAGTTTTCACTATTCCTTTTACACAGGTAATTGAGCATTCGCAAAGAAGAGTGGTATTCCCATGGGTATCAGATACCAAGCCATTTGGGTTGGAGGAAGTTGCAGTACAAACCCATTTGCCACCATTAGCATGATTTGCATTCATAGAATTTGATATGCTACCAGCTTGTGAATTACAGGCATCAACACACTGGTTTCTTTCGGATACAGTTGGATCATATCGAGTTGATGTATTTGTGTCATCACTGCACACGGAGTTACCAGCATCAGCACAATCTCCAAGAACTGAAGCCTGAACATTTGTTATGACGAGTGACATTAACATTGTTATTATAATTTTCTTTATCATTATTATTTCCTCTTTAATTTTTGTTATTATTTTTTAGATGCAAAAGCGCACCTATTCGTACTGCCTTAATATCGGTAGATTTTTTACAGTGTATTAATCAGTGCTTTATTGGTATTATTTAATATGATCAACAATGAAAGTAAGCATCTACTGAAATTTAGGATTTTTTGTCTCAACCTAGTTGAAACCTAGTTCTAATAGATTGATAACTTGTTTTGTATGTGAATGTTTGAATATTGAAAGGCTTTGTACGTCAACTGTATGTATTATTGACATGTGTAATTCTAGCAGTGGCATAGCATTAGAATTTATTTTGCTCATGGGAGAAGCCTCTTTTTTGGGTATTATGTTGTGATCGTGTACCTAAAGGTACAATTTGTCAAGAATATTTTACTCCTATTGTCGTATTATTAAAAGTAGCTGAAGGTTATTGCAATATGATACCTTGTGCTTTTTTTATCAAAATCTTGGCAATTTCACCAAACTTGGCAAAAGCTGGATTGGTGGTTTTACCCAGTGCAAATCTTTTGTAGATTTGTTGCACGATAACCGCTAGCCTAAAGAGTCCAAAGACATAGAAATAATTAAAATCATCAATCTGTATGTTTCTCTTTTGTGCATAATACTCGATAATCTGTTGGCGGCTCATCATGCCATCCATGTTAGTTGGTATCATGCGAATGGCTTGCATGGCTGGAGGGTCATCTTTTTCTATCCAGTAGGCCAATGAACAGCCTAAATCCATCAGCGGAGAACCGATGGTGGTCATTTCCCAATCCAATACGGCAATAATTTGATGTGGCTTATCTGCAGAAATGACCACATTGTCAAATTTATAGTCGTTATGGATGAGACAGGTATCAGCATCATCTGGTTGATTATCCTGCAACCATTGCATTAGTTCAATAGCGGGTAATGAACCATCAACCAATGCATTTTTGTATCGGTTGTTCCAGCCGGTGATTTGTCTTTGAATATATCCCTGAGCCTTGCCCAAGTCGATTAACCCTGTTTTCTCAATATCTATTTCATGTAAGGCAACGTGTACATCTATTAACTCTTTGCACAGATCATTTGCCATAGTTGCAGTCACAGGCATGGGGAATGATTTTCTTGCAATAATGCCTTCTATCTTTTGCATTAAATAAAAGGGCCTACCGATGATTTCATTATCATCACAATACAGCAGTGCTTTTGGTGAATAAGCAAAATTGTTTTTGAGAATATTCAATACTTTATATTCTCTACCCATATCATGTGCACCTTTAATATTGGTGCCACGGGGAGCGGTGCGAAGTATTGCCTGTTTTTTATTGGACTCATCAGCATCCCACTCAAGCAAGTATGTCAGGTTGGATGCTCCTCCAGGGAATTGTTTAATCTGTAAGTTATCGCTGATGTTAAAGCCATCCAGATGATTGCTCAAGTAGACTGATAATTTGTGTTTGTCCAGACTGTCTTCTTTTCTTACCTGTTGCGGCTTATCTATTAAATCATTCATCGTTTTCATCATGCTCTATCAGTGTATGTGGACTAATCAGTCCTCGGTTTATAAATATCATTATAGAGTAACAGAACTCATCTACCGATATATTTCTTTGTTTATATTTCCAGCGTTTTAAATACCAGTCATGTAATAGTGGTTTGATATGTGCAGCAATGGTTTCAGCACTCAGTATACTGCTATATATTTCTAGTTGCTGTCCCTGTTCGATTGCTTTTATTAATTTACTCTCCATCATTAACTCAGATTCTATCGCATATTTTTTCATGCTTTTATCCAAATTTTTACTTTCCATAAAGGCAAAAAAGAACCAAGGATGAAGAGTCTCGCTCAAATATACATGCGTTTTAATTATATTTTCTAGCGTATTTTCTGCACTGTCTTCAGATAAAGATGACTCTATTTTTTTAAACGTTTTTTCTGCATGATGATTAAGAAACTGATGAATAAATAATGACAGTTGTTGCTTGTTTTTAATATAGGCATATAAGCCTCCCATGCTGATTCTGGTTTCGTCAGATAATTGTCGCAAACTCATGCTGGCAAAACTTTGGGAGGCTGATAGCTTAAAAGTAGCAGTAATTATTGTTTTGAGTTTATCTACCGCTATTTTTTTGCTTTTTACTTCAAATGTATCTACAAATAAATCAAAAAACTCAGAGAATAGCTCTCTATTACTCAATTGGTGCTTTTTACAAAACCAAGCGTAATCCATCAACTTTTTAAGAACTGTTTAGCAGCAACTATTTTGTGTACTTCATCAGCACCATCATAGATGCGAGCTGCACGTTCTTCCCGATAAAAAAAGGAAATAACGGTATCATCGGTCATACCTAAACCACCCAAAGATTGCAGGCTTCTGTCAACTACTCTCTGTACCACATTAGCAGTATGGAATTTTATCAGAGAAACCATATTTTTTGACTTCTGGAAACCATTTTGCTCTATGCTCCAGGCAGTTTGTAATACCATTAATCGAGCTGCTGCCAACTCAGCTAACGATTCAGCAATTTGCGCCTGCATCAATGGTTGTTGTGCCAAAACCTGGCTGGATGAAATTTTACGCTGGTTTAAAAACTGTTTACTAATATTGATACATCTCTCACCGATGCCTAACCAGCGCATGCAATGCTGAATCCTGCCTGGCCCCAAACGCTCTTGGGCTAAGGCAAAACCTGTGCCAACTTGACCCAAAATATAGTTTTGAGGTACTTTACAATCATTAAATTCAATCTCTGCATGACTGAAATAACCTTTACCTGTGGCACCCATTACCGAAATGTTTCTAATAATTTCGAAGCCTTCAGTTGCCGTAGGTACGATAATCATACTGGCACGTTGATGTTTTTGCGCATCACTATCGGTGACAACCATGACAATAGTGAAATCAGCGCCTTCAGCAGCGGTGGTAAACCATTTCCTACCATTGATATGCCACATACCATCTTTCAATTCGGCGCTGGAATCCAGTAATGTGGGGTTGGATCCTGCGGTATGGGGTTCGGTCATGGCAAAACAGCTGCGAATCTCACCAGCAACCAATGGTTTTAACCATTTTTCTTTTTGTGCATCAGTACCAAACAAATGTAACAACTCCGAATTACCTGCATCTGGTGCCTGGCAACCAAAGATAAAATGACCCAGTGGAGACTGTCCCAAGACTTCTCCGATTAAGGCCAAATCCATTAAATTGGTAAATGTACCGCCAGTTTCCACTGGCATATTGGGTGCCCATAAACCCAGTTTTTTAATCAGTTTTCTACATTGTTCCAATGCAGGAAATAGTTCATCCCACTGATGGCTGAGGAATAGTTTTTCCAGTGGATAAACCTCCTCATGCAAAAATTCATTAATAGTGTCCAGTTTTTCCTGGGTTGCTTGATTTATTGTAAAGTCCATAATAGTTTCCTAAATAGTATCGCTAGAGTGTAATTGTTTATGCTCATTTTGTCAATATCGAACGAACGCTCGATTTTTATTTATTAATAGTATATGATGATAGTCAAGTAATCTCCATATCGTATTAGTTAAGATGGGGCTTTAAAGTGTTTTAGTTGAAATTATTCAGTCAGTTTAAATTTTTACTGAATGATTTCTATAAGTTGATAAATAATATATGAAAAACATTCTCATCACTGGTGCTGCCAGTGGGCTTGGCAAAGCCATTGCAAATTTATATGCTGACAAAGGCTGGAACGTTTTGGTGGTTGATATTCAGGACGAATTGGGTCAAGGCTTTGTTAAGGAGTTGCATGATAATGGTAAAAAGGCCGAGTATTACCATTGTGACATAGGTCAGAAACAGAGTTTTGATGATTTATTTGCTGCCATCAGTTCCCAACATGATAGTCTTGATATTCTGGTTAATAATGCAGGTGTTGCCAGCGCGGGTACCTTAGAAAGTACCACCGAAGCTGAGTGGCAAAGATTGATTAATCTGGATTTACTCAGTGTTATTTATGGAACCAAAGCATTGTTACCATTGTTACGTCAATCCAAAAAAGCCCATATTGTCAGTACTGCCAGTTTTGCAGGAATTGCACTGATGCCAGGTATGATGACCTATAATGTTGCCAAAGCAGGAGTGATTGCCTTTTCAGAAACACTGCATGGTGAGATGTCCTTGTATAATATTGGTGTCAGTGTAGTGTGCCCTGCATTTTTTCCTACCAACCTGGTCAGCTCCATGGCTGGTGCGTCGGATAAAACCAAGGGCTTTATCAATAAACAAATGCAAACCTCGGGTGTCACAGCCAAGGATGTCGCTACTGATATTTTCAGAGCAGTTGAGAATAACAAATTTATGGTTATCAGTCATAAACAGTCGAGGAGACAGTATTGGCTTAAACGTTTATTGCCAATGTTTTTTATGAAACAGAAAATAAAGGTATTTGTGAATATGATGAAAGGTATAAAAAAATGAAAAAGTGGATGATATATGGTGCCAACGGTTATTCTGGAGATTTAATCGCCAAGCAGGCGCAGCTGCAAAATTTACAGCCAGTGATTGCTGGAAGAAATAGTGAAACCATAAAATCCCTGGCAGAAAAATTGGGTTTCGAATATCAAGTGTTTGATTTAGCCGATACAGATGCCGTCGCTGAACAATTGCAAGAGATTGAGGTGGTACTCAATTGTGCGGGGCCTTTTTCAATGACGGCTCAAGTCATGATTAACGCTTGTATACAAAGTAAAACTCATTATTTGGATATCACTGGTGAGATTGAAATATTTGAATTAGCCAAGTCTTTGGATCAGCAGGCAAAAGATGCGGGGGTTGTACTATGTCCTGGTGTGGGTTTTGATGTGATACCAACCGATTGTTTGGCTTCTCAATTGAAAACATTGATGCCTGATGCCACTCATTTAGCCTTAGGGTTTGATTCAAAATCTGGTTTTTCTCCTGGCACAGCCAAAACATCGGTGGAAGGATTGGCTCAAGGTGGGAAAATACGTAAAGATGGTCAAATCATCAAAGTACCATTGGCCTATAAAACCCGAAAAATTGATTTTGGTAATGGCGAAAAGCTAGCCATGAGTATACCGTGGGGCGATGTTTCAACTGCACACTTCACCACAGATATACCTAATATAGAAGTTTATATCCCAGCATCACCCAACTTAGTAAAAAAGCTTAAAAAGATGAACTACATTCGCCCACTATTGGGTTTGGGCTTTGTGCAAAATTTTCTGAAAAAGCGCATTGATAAAACCGTTAAGGGGCCAACTGATAAACAAAGAGCTCAATTGAAAACCTACCTATGGGGTGAAGTAACAAATGCCAAAGGTGAGAGTAAACAGTTACGCCTGATAACCAGCAACGGCTATACATTAACCGTGACGGGTAGTTTAAAAATGGTTGAACACACCTTGAAAACAGATAAATCGGGGTATTACACCCCCAGTACTTTGGTTAATGATAAGCTTCTGGAAGAGATTGAGTCTTAAAAAGAACTGACCGTATAGCTTATAATGTTGTTTTCTTTGACTTGTTGGATAACCTGTACCAAATCACCAGTCGTAATTTCTACTGATGAAATTATTTGTGCTTTGAGTTCTGGGTTTGATGCTTTTAAATTTGCCAATAATGACTGTATTCCTTCAAGTTTTGTGGCCACACCATTAACGCTAAAATTGTCATTCACATCCAGTTTGATGATTGCCACTTTTACTTTATTGTCCTCAGTAACATTATGGCTTGCTTTAAATAGGCCCAATCCTATTTCTTTACTAAAGGATGTAGTAACTATGAAAAAAATTAACATAATAAATACCACATCTAACATTGGGGTAATATTGATTTCTGCCTCTTGGCTATGATTGAGTCTACGCACTTTCATCCTTCTGTCTCCAATAATGTCTATATTTGTGACAAGAGAAAATACAACAAAGTTCCAATTTATTCACTGACAAATTCATACACGTAAGCTCCCGAAAGCATTCATGCTTCCGGGAGCTTTATTAAACCAAGAACTGACATCTACCAGTTACAAATAATTTTAACTTAATTTTTAGGTAACTGTTCAACAGTGTCAAGATTCTACAACATAGATGTTGCGCTAGGTCTGATAAACTAATAAAGAAACCTCACAGGAGTAATCTCTACCCATTCGTCCTCAGTCATGATTACGCCTCCATATTCTGGTACAATAATCGCCCCAATAGAATATGTGAGAAAAAAAGCATGAAAATATTATTACTGTTAGTGATTAGTTTTGCTACTTTTGCAGATGACTTTAAGGTTGTTGAAGATAAATTAAAAATAGCTTTAAAAGCAGAAGTAAGAACCGATAAAGACAAAGAAAGAGACAGAAACAGAAGACCTATTAGCACCTTAAAATTTATGGGACTTAAAGATGATATGAAAGTCGTGGAATTAATCCCTGGTGGTGGCTGGTATACCAAATTATTGGCACCAACACTTAAAGAAAAAGGTGAGCTTTATTTGGCCTATGGAGCAAGCCGTGTTGAAAAGTCATTGATACAGGAAAATAAAGATTTTGAACAAGTTTTGGTTGTTTCCAAAGAATCAAAATTATTTAGAAAAGACGGCGCCAAGTTTTATTCACTGGAAAATGCTGATTTAGGATTAAAGGAAATGGATATGATCCTCACTTTCAGAAACTACCACAATTTTGACTTCGAAGGCCGCAAAGCCATGAATGATGCAGCATGGAATGCGCTTAAAGTGGGTGGTGTTTATGGTGTGGTAGATCACACTCGCAGACACATGCAAGCTGATGATGGTGAAAACAGAAGGCGCATAGATCCAGTATTAGCAATAAAAGAAATTCAGGATGCTGGTTTTATACTGGTTGATTATTCTGATTTGCATTATCGTCTTGATGATGAACTACGCTATGAAGTCGGTAGAAAATCAGTGGCCGGTAATACCGATAGATTTACTTTTAAATTTATTAAAGTTAAGAAATAAATAATTGTTAGAATAACAACTAAAGTCCAATCGCTTTGATGGGTATGTTTCCATCTCTTTTTACTCATCAAAGCATTGTAAAGAGGTTATTTTACAAGTTTCTGTCGAAAAAAATCTATACTCCGTTGCCAAGCTAAGCTGGCAGAGGGTTTATCAAATCGAGGAGTTGTATCATTGTGAAAACCGTGTTTGACGTCGGGATAAACATGGACAATATATTCCTTTTTGTGCTTCTTTAACGCTTCTTCATAAGCAGGCCACCCAGCGTTAACCCTTTTATCCTGTTCGGCATAATGGAGCAATAATGGTGCATGAATCAAAGCGACTTCATCGGCAGATGGCTGTCCTCCGTAAAAAGGCACTGCGGCTTTTAGTCCTGGAATTCTTACTGCCATCTTATTTGCTATTGATCCACCAAAACAAAAACCAACCACACCAATACAACCATTACATTCAGGGTGATTGTAAAGATAATCATAAGCCGCAATAAAATCCTCTAGCATTTCATTGCGGTCACGTTTTTTTTGTAATGCTCTACCATCGTCATCATTTCCTGGGTAGCCACCCAGTGGTGTCAATGCATCTGGCGCGATGGTAATAAAGCCATCAATTGCTCCTCGTCTGGCGACATCTTCAATGTGAGGATTCAATCCCCTGTTTTCATGCACAACCACAATTCCTGGTAATTTATCTTTAACCTCGGCTTTTCTGGATAACAAAGCCTTGATAGAACCACCGCCTTTTGCAGAATCATACTCTATGTATTCGGTTTTCAACCTCTCATCATTTGCAGCTATTTGCACAGCTTCAGCATAATTAGGTGATAAAAATGCCAACACAGAATTGGCACTGATGCCCGCAGCAGTGTATTTACCTACACTCCTTAAAAATTGCCTACGGTCTATTTGACTATGAACATATTTATCAAAAAGATTGTATATTTCAGGGTTAAGATTTTCAGGGGTAAGTTTATCCATTATAGATTCACTCCAATAATAGTAAGGTTATATTAACTTACAGCATATTGGCTTGATATTCAATTTTTTAACATTAACATCTTAGACATTTTATTTTTAAAAGGGTTTTTACCCTGTTGGTCACATTTATTCCACAATTTACAATTAAAATGGATTTCATACGTTTTATGAGCTTTTAAAATATAAAATTGACGGCTTTAATATTATTGAGTTAGTAAGAAAAGCATAAATAATAAAACGCGATATATTACACAATATATTCGATAATCAACAATTTCTGTAGCTAAATTAATAATAACTAAAAAAAAATTTAAATCACCATGCAAAATAAAAAAATTATACAACCACTGCTTTTATTGATCATTAGCTTTTTTGTGGTCTGGTTGATCTTCAATAATAAACCTGTGGCCAGAAAATTCCGACAACTTCCTGTTCAGAAATTGAGAACAGAAGTTATGGACCCACAACCACAATCGTATACAGTTTGGATTCCATCATATGGCATTGTACAACCAAAAACCCAAAGTCTAATGATTGCACAGGTATCAGGCCAGGTCACAAAAGTTGCAGATAAGTTTCGTGATGGTGCTTTTTTTGAAAAAGACGATACCTTGTTGATTATCGATGACGCAGATTATCAGGCACAATTAACCATAGCAAAAGCAGATTTGAGACAGGCTGAATTTACTCATGCCGATGAAAAAGCACGTTCTGCACAAGCTTCTAAAGATTGGTATGACTTGGGCAATATAAAAAAACCACCTTCATTAGTGGCGCGACAGCCACAGTTAAACTCTTCTCAATCTAATCTTGAAGCCAGCCAGGCTAAGGTGCTACAGGCTCAATTAAACTTACAAAGAACTAATATCAGTGCACCATTCGCAGGAAGGGTATTAAATTTAGAGGTTAATGTTGGCCAGGTAGTGAACAATGGAACCATACTAGGCAGTATATATGCAGTGGACTCCGCTGAGATCCGCTTGCCATTAAAACAAAATCAATTGAGTCATCTCCACTTGCCAGAAATCTATAGGGATATAGATGAACTTGCAGAACAAAATGTTATTAAAACGATAGTAAAAGCTAATATTGGTAATAAAATCCATTTTTGGGAAGGAGAAATTGTTAGAGTTGAAGGCACAATTGATACACAAACTCGACAATTGTATGTGGTGGCTGAAGTTAAAGACCCATATAAATTTCGGGTAGATGGAACCCCACCATTAAAAATTGGACAATTCGTTAATGTATTGATCAAAGGCAATGATTTGAAAGATGTTGTGGTGTTACCCAGATCAGCCGTTTATTCAGGAAATTACATTAATGTGGTTGAAGCCGGTGTACTTGAGCGTATTGTTATTAATCCAGTATGGAAAGATGATGATTATATTGTAATAAAAAATAAATTCAAAACAGGTCAAAAGATCAGTATTACCCCATTGGGTGATGTGATCAGTGGTACACAAGTTGATGTGATTGACATAAATAATACTGATATTTTAGGTAATAACAAGAGAACCCACAATGAATAGTGGCATGATTAGCTGGTTTGCCAGAAACCATGTGGCAGCAAATTTGCTAATGATCAGTATCATTTTTATTGGCTTATTATCATTGAATACCCGAATCCCCCTGGAAGTGTTTCCTTCAATTGAGTTGGATATAATTAATATCAGTACCAATTTGCCAGGTGCTACACCAACAGAAACCGAACAGGGCATTACAATCCGACTAGAAGAATCAATCAGTGATTTGGAAGGCATAGAAAGCATCAGCTCAAGATCAAGTGAAGGCAGTTCGAGAGTATCGGTGGAGTTATCGGATGGTTATGATACTCAGGTCATCCTGAATGAAATAAAAAACCGGGTTGATGCCATCAACACTTTTCCAAATGATATGGAAAAACCCCTGATTAGCAAATCGATACGTCGTCGTGAAGTTATTTCTGTGGTAGTGTCAGGAGATGTTACAGAGCAAGAATTGAGACAAATAAGTGACCAGGTACGGGATGATATTGCTGCAATTGATGGTATTACTCAAGTTTTCTTAGAAAATGTCAGACCTTTTGAAATAGCAATCGAAGTCAATCAGGACACATTACGTGAGTATGCCATAACCATTGATCAAATCGCTGCGGCAATAAATAATAATTCTCTGGATTTGTCTGCAGGAAATATAAAGTCTTCAGCTGGGGATATATTAATTCGAACACAAGGCCAGGCTTATCAACAGCATCAATTTGAAAACATAATCATTCGGAATAGTGCAGATGGCTCATTATTACGTCTTGGTGATATCGCTAAAATCAATGATAGTTTTGAAGAACAAGCAATATTCACCCGTTTTAATGGCCAACGAGCGATGGAAATTGAAGTGTATAGTGTCGGAAAACAAAGTGCTATAGAAGTTGCTGATAAAGTTAAAGATTACATCCTGATGAAAGAGCCAAAACTACCACAAAGCATAAAACTGGATTATTGGCGGGATCGTTCACAAATAGTAAAAAACAGACTAAGTACCTTGATTAATAGTGCAATCCAGGGAGGTGTGTTAGTAATGATACTGCTGACATTGTTTTTACGTCCAAAAGTTGCTTTCTGGGTGGTTATAGGAATACCCGTTTCTTTTTTAGGAGCCCTGTCTTTGTTGCCTTTATTTGGCATCACAATTAATATTGTCAGTTTGTTCGCCTTTATACTGGTTTTAGGGATAGTGGTCGATGATGCGATTGTGACAGGTGAAAATATTTACACCCATATGGAAAGGCATAATGATGGATTGAGAGCGGCCATTGAAGGCACTAAAGAAGTGGCCACCCCTGTTACATTTGGCATTTTAACCACTGTTGCAGCCTTTATTCCTCTGACACTAATTGAGGGAGGGCGCAGTGTTTTCTTTAAACAATTGCCTTACGTTATCATTCCGGTACTGTTATTTTCGTTAATCGAATCAAAGTTTGTACTGCCAGCACATTTAAAATATTTAAAACCCAGCCAAACAGATAAGTCATGGTTTAGTATTTGGCAAGGTAAATTTGCAAAAGGCCTGGAACGTTTCATCATGAAATATTATCAGCCCGTTCTGGTAAAAGCATTAAAAAATCGCCTGCTAACTATCTCTCTATTTTTATCATTAACCATGATTATTTACTCCATGGTGTTTAGTGGCTGGACTCGGTTTATTTTTTTCCCGCGGGTTCCCAGTGAAATAGCCCGAGCGACACTAACCATGCCCATCGGTACACCTTTTGCTATTACCGATCAATACATTCAGTTAATCACAGATAAAGCGCAAATTCTAAAAGAAAAGTACAGTGACCCAGAAACTGGTGAAAACCTGATTATCAATATAATGTCCACATCTGGTTCTGCTGGAGGCTCAGGAAGTGGTCAGTCTCATATTGGGCGGGTTATGTTTCAATTAGTCCCTCCAGAAAAGCGCATGAGTGAATTATCCAGTGCTCAGTTGGTGCGTGAATGGCGCGATCTGATTGGTCCGATACCTGGTGCTGAAGATATCAATTATCGTGCAGAAATCGGTCGATCCAGCAACCCCATTGATATTCGCCTCAGTGGACAAGATCTACAACAATTAAAAGCTTTGGCCAACCAAGTTAAAATTCAATTAAAGCAATATCCAGATGTTTTTGATATTACTGACAGTTTGTCAAATGGTAAAAACCAGGTTGAGCTTAAATTAAAACCACAGGGACAAGTACTGGGAATCAGTTTATCTGATCTTGCCAGGCAAGTTAGACAGGCTTTCTTTGGAGCTCAGGTGCAAAGAATACAGAGAGGGCGCGATGATATCAGAGTGATGTTACGTTATTCTTTGCCAGAAAGAAGTACACTTAACACTCTAGAAACCATGCTAATAACCTCATCAAATGGCACTCAAGTTCCATTTCATGAAGTGGCTGAAATAATCAATGGTAAAAGCCCTTCCGTCATCAATCGCCTGGATCGCCATCGTACCGTCAATATTACTGCCGATGTAAATAAGGAGAATATTAACATGGCAGCAGTCAATCGTGAAATGACGATTTTTCTGAGCCAGTTAACAGAGCCTCTTACTGGTGTGTCATATGAATTTGGTGGTGAAGCCGAAGAACAGCGTGATTCTTTTGGAGCATTGTTTTATGGGTTAATTGGCGTGTTATTTGTAATCTATGGACTGCTTGCCATTCCTTTTAAATCCTATACCCAGCCAATTATTGTTATGTCTATCATTCCATTTAGTCCAGCAGGGGCAATTGTTGGTCACTGGATTATGAATATGGATTTAACTATTCTCAGCTTAATGGGAATGCTTGCGTTAACTGGAGTCGTCGTCAACGATTCTCTAGTTTTAGTTGATTATATCAATAAACAAAGAAAAGCAGGAGTCGATTTATTTGAAGCTGTCAAAACTTCTGGAATGGCTCGCTTTAGACCTGTAATATTGACCTCACTAACAACATTTGCTGGATTGTTACCACTTATATTTGAAAAAAGCACCCAAGCCCAGTTTTTGATTCCGATGGCCGTTTCCCTCGGATTTGGTATTATGTTTGCTACTTTTATGACTTTATTTTTAATCCCTGTTAATTACTTATTATTGCATGATTTTACGGCTAGGGTTAAACAGATATTTGATAACAATAAATAATTTTTCAGGCGACATGTATGGTGACATAGGAGCCAAATAGCTTATAATAATCTTGTAAGAGGTGGTTTAATTTTCCTAGATTATTTTATGCTTTAATTAATGGTTTTCAACCCACTTTTACGCAAAACTGAACCTGTAAAATAAACGTTCGTTTGTTTTATGGGTTAAAACATGATGACATTTTCACTAAAAAATGATTTCTGGTGGAGCTGGCAGAAATTGCCCCCAGTTTTAAGAAGAGGTTTCTTAAACCTAAATCTTAGAATATTTGCAATTTTTCAACAATCTAAATACAATCTAATAATAATGTACTGCATTTTGTTATAAATTCTTCAAACAAGATAGCGCTCAATACTTTTTAAAGAAAATAACACTATGGAAAAACAAGAAAACAATAATCCAACACCATCAAATGAGTTACAAAATAAAAATACTTTGCATGGATTATATGACGATAAAATTGCCAGTGAAATCAAATCTTTTTTTTCTTTATCTGATAATTTAAATAAACAAATAAATTCCTTAAAGGCTAATAACCCTGAGCTTTGGGATACTATATTGCAAAAATTAAAAATAGACTGGACGTATAACTCAAATTCTATTGAAGGAAGTACATTAACAAGAGGTGAAACTCATTTTTTTCTTACCGAAGGTCTCACTGTTGAGGGCAAGCCTTTTAAAGACTATGTTGATACTCAAAATCATGCCAATGCTATTGATTGGTTACAAGAGATTGTCACTGATAAAAGACAAATTAGTGAGGGATTGATTAAAGAATTAAATGCCCTGTTACTTTATGGTATAGATTTTACACCTGCAACAAATTCTTTAGGACAAATAGTCAATAAAAAAGCAACCCCGGGGCAATATAAAATCCAACCAAATCACGTGTTGTTACCCAATGGTGACATTCATTATTATGTTGAGCCATTACAAGTTCAGACACAAATGCAAGAGTTGGTTGAATGGTTAAACACCAATATGGATAACATACACCCAATCGCTTTGGCCTCTATACTTCATTATAATTTAGTCAGAATACATAGTTTTGATGATGGTAATGGACGAGGAGCCAGAATTTTAATGAATTTAGTTTTAATGAAAAAAGGCTTTTTTCCTGCTGTCACTAAAACTGAAAGAAAGAGAAAGTACCTAGACGCTATCCATCAAGCTGATAA
>JAESTH010000138.1 GCA_016763695.1 Alcanivoracaceae bacterium | reverse complement strand
AAGCGCACTAATGAAGTAAAAATAGTGGCCATAAATGACATGCCAGATTTAGCAACCAGCATGCATTTGACCAAGTATGACTCAGCACATGGACGTTTTAATGCCGATGTTTCTATTTCTGGAGATTCTCTTATCGTTAATGGTGATGCAATTCAATACATGTCTATTAAGGACCCAGAAGATTTACCATGGAAAGAATTGGATGTAGATATAGTAATGGATTGTACAGGTATTTTCAAAAGCCGCGAGTTGGCAGGAAAACACATAAATGCTGGTGCCAAAAAAGTGTTGATTTCCGCACCAGGCAAAGGCCCAGTTGACGCCACTATTGTTTATGGTGTCAATGATGGTGTTTTAAAAGCCAGCGACACCATTGTTTCAAATGCATCCTGTACAACCAATTGTTTAGCGCCACTGGTCAAACCTCTACACGACTCAATTGGTATTGAGCATGGATTGATGACTTCCATTCATGCCTATACCAACGACCAAGTTTTATCTGATACGGCTCACCATGACCTTCATCGTGCACGCTCAGCAACCATGAGTCAGATACCAACCAGTACGGGTGCTGCTAAGGCTGTGGGATTAGTTTTACCTGAACTAAATGGTAAGCTTGATGGCTTTGCTATGCGCGTTCCGACCATCAATGTTTCAATCGTGGATTTGGTCTTTCAAGCCTCTCGACCAACCACGATTGAAGAAATAAACACCATCATGCTGCAAGCAAGCAAGGGCATGAAAGGTGTATTGGGTTATAACACTGAGCCACTGGTCTCAATCGATTTTAATCATTGTGCCGATTCATCAATTTTTGATGCCAGCTTGACCAATGTCATGAATGGCTCACTGGTTAAAGTATTTGCCTGGTACGACAATGAATGGGGTTTTTCAAATCGCATGATTGATACCGCTCTGGCGATGATGCAGGCAAAATAACAATCAAACATTACTGTTCACAAACATCTGTCGTTCCTGTCTTCACAGGAATGACAGCACCTTAAGTTTTTGCTTCAATATAAGATGCTGTTAAACTTTTTCAAAAACCACCAAACTCTGCCATCAAGTCATCAACCCGTGATTTGACTTCATCCGTCATAGTTATAGGTTTACCCCATTTACGACTTGTTTCAGCAGGCCATTTATTGGTGGCGTCTATGCCCATTTTAGAACCTAAGCTTGCAACAGGACTGGCAAAATCCAGATAATCTATGGGTGTATTTTCAACCATCATGGTGTCACGGGCAGGATCTGAGCGGGTGGTCAGTGCCCAAATCACCTCATCCCATTGGCGAACATTAATATCCTCATCTGTGATAATTATAAATTTAGTGTAGGTAAATTGGCGTAAAAAAGACCAAATTCCAAACATAATTCGCTTGGCATGACCTGGATAAGCTTTTTTGATACTAACCAATGCCATTCGGTAAGAGCAACCTTCGGGTGGCAAATAAAAATCTATGATTTCTGGAAATTGTTCCTGCAATAACGGTACAAACATTTCATTGAGTGCTGCCGCCATCGCTGATGGTTCATCATGAGGCGGCCTACCCATATAGGCACTTAAATAGATTGGATTAGTACGATGGCTGATGCGTTCAATAGTAAAAACCGGGTAATAATCTTGGGAATTGTAATAACCCGTGTGGTCACCAAATGGACCTTCTAGTGCGGTTTCATCGGGTTCAATATACCCTTCAAGAATTATTTCTGCCGTGGCTGGGACTTGTAACTGTGGATGCATAAGGCTGGTCGCCACTTCGGTTTTAGCCCCTCGAATTAATCCTGCAAACTGGTATTCACTAATGGTATCAGGGATTGGTGTGACCGCTGCCAAGTGAGTTGCGGGATCTGCGCCAATCGCAACAACAACGGGAAACCTTTTGCCTGGATTTTTTTCTTTAAATTCTGCAAAATCAAGCGCCCCACCACGGTGTTGCAGCCAGCGCATGATCACTTTATTCTTGCCGATCACTTGCATGCGATAAAAACCCAGATTTTGCCTGGATTTATGTGGCCCCTTAGTGATGACCATACCATATGTAATTAATTTCCCAGCATCTCCAGGCCAACAAGTTTGAATGGGCAGTTTGTCCAAATCAATGTCTTGCTCTTGGATGATATTTTCCTGACATACTGGTTCAGAAATAACCCGTGGATTAACATGCGTGAGTTTTTTGAACTTTGGTATTTTTGCTATTGCATCTGAAATACTGGTAGGTAAGGCAGGTGTTTTAAGAAAAGCCAAGTTTTCACCAATTTCACGTAAATTTTTAACTTGCTTTTTACCTAAGGCCAGTGCCACTCTTTCGCCAGTGCCAAATAGATTACCTAACATTGGGATGTCACATCCTTTAGGGTTTTCAAACAATAATGCCGGTCCTTGGACTTTACGACTGCGATAACACAACTCAGTCATTTCCAGAACGGGGTCGACTTCTATGCTAATTCTTTTAAGTTCGCCTTGTCTTTCTAATACATCGATGAAGTCTCTTATGCTTTTGTAAATCACTTAAATAATTTCTCAAATACTTTAATGCAATGATGCAAGGCAAAGTCTAATAGCTTGTGGAATCGAACGGTGTCCAAATCCATGCCATCGAGTAAGTTTTTCACTTCCAACCCCAAATTGGTACTGCCTTCCATTTTTAAACGGCGGTGAAAAAACAAGGCATCAGAATCTTCCTTGCGACTAGCAAGCAACATGAAATCATACAGATTGCCAGATAGATTTAAACTGTCTTTTGTTTGCCAACTACTGGCAATTAATATTCCATCTCCTAAACTTAAGCCAAATTTAAGTTTTAAATCAACAATTTCAACCGAAACATTTTGACCTTCTAAAAAGTCTAAATCGCCTTCGTCTAAAGATTGTGCCAACATAATATTTAAACTTTTTACGATGGCTTTGGCAGAATATTTTTCAGGAATACTGGCAACAGGAATAGCTAATAATGCAGGGAGGATAGGTTGTTTATTGGGATATTTATTAATTTTTCTCATGCTGTCTTGAGTTGCTGTTGTTGTGTTCATGCACTTTCCGCCTGTTTTAAAGGAATGGTTGTTTTTGTCATACCAGCCTGACCATACCAATAACCATCACATAAACCAGTTGTGGCATAACTAGTTAGTTGTGCTATAAAAAATTGAGCGGGTTGTTTTTTAGCAAGAACTTGTGAAAAAGCTTCAATGATTTGTAATGTATGTTGTGATTGCGGGCTAATACGTACCACATCTACGCCTAGATTCTGCATAACATCCAGTTGTTCAATTAAGTTATTGGTTAATGCTGATTGGGTTTGGATGCCATTAATACACAGAAATTCTTGATTTTCTCTGGTCTTCATCAATAAGCCATCAGGGTCATCAATACATTTAAACTGGCAATTGTCTTTAGGTAAATTATGTGACCTGGCGGTAAAGCATCGCGCCGAATAGGCTAAAGGAATTCGCCCCCAAACCATCACTTCTGTTTCTAGCCCATCAGGACGGTTGTTTTGTAATATTCCTAGCTGTTCTTTGCCTAATTCAACTGATAAGTTCCAGCGTTTTAAACCTTGTTTTTGTAAGATTTTAAGGCTTCTTTCATTATAAATATTTATTGAACTCCCTGTAACATAGCTTTTACCTCGTTGCGATAAAATTTCAATTGCACCAAAATCATTGGCTTCTACACAATACTCATCTTGTTCACAAAATCTACGCATTCGTGAGCGTTCAGAACTTGCTTCGATTAAAGTCATGGTGGATAGAACAACTTCTTTGCCATGACTTGTTAGCATATGAGCCAATTCCATCCAATCATTAAATTTCATTTCCAAGCGTTTGGAGCACACGACTTCTCCAAGATAAACAATATCAATATCGCTTTTGGCAATGTATTGGTAAAAGTCCAATAATTTTTGTTTTGACCAGTAGTATAAAACTGGACCTAATGATAATTTTATTGCCATGGTCGGTGATACGCTCCCAATGTGGTTTGACTGCCTTCGGATACTTTTAATAGTTCATCCATCCATTCATCTTTGGCTTGATAATGTTCTGGATCTTTTTTCATGGTATCAATTGCATCTCGTAAAATTTGTGTAACTAGCGCGACATAAGCTGGAGAACGTTGCCTGCCTTCTATTTTTAAAGCGGTGACTCCAATTTTTTGTAATTGTGGTAATAATGACAGTGTGTTAAGGCTTGTGGGTTCTTCCAATGCATAGAAAGTATGTTTATTAACCTCAAAACGACCTTTGCATAAGGTTGGATAGCCAGCTTTTTCACCTTCTTGAAATCTATCAATCAAGACATTGTTTAAACGAGTTTCTAGCACTCCATTGGCTTTTTCCTGCCATTGTACATGGCTACCTGGAGAACAGGCTCCATAAGTATTTGGGGATCGGCCTGTTGCATACGATGATAATAAACATCGACCCTCGACCATCACACACAGGCTTCCAAAACCAAATACTTCAATCGGCACTGGAGAAAATTGTGCTACTTGTTCTACTTGTTTAACTGATAATACTCTTGGTAAAACAGCTCGTTGAATATTGAAGTTACGGTGATAAAACTCTAAAGCTTCAGGATTAGTGGCAGATGCTTGCACCGATAAATGCAAACGTAAATCCGGGTATTTTTCACAGGCATAATCCATCACGCCAATATCGGCTAAGATTAAGGCATCCAATTGTAACTCTTGAGCCCTATCTACCGCTTGTTGCCAGCGTATAAAGCCCCCTGTTTGCGCATAAGTATTAATCGCAGCAAATACTTTTACACCGCGTTCTTTAGCATAATTTAAACCTGATAATGCTTTTTTATCGTTAAAATTAAGCCCGGCAAAATGCCGTGCATTGGTATCATCTTTAAAACCAATATACACCGCATCAGCCCCATTATCCACCGCCGCTTTTAATGAGGGTAAATTACCTGCTGGACAAACCAGTTCCAAAATATATTCTCCAGATGTAAAATTAAAGTAACTGTTCAGCATTTTTTCAAAAGTAGCTATAAGCTACCAACTTATTTTAAACATATTCTTTGTAGCGCTGAACTATTACAAAATAACTTTGTATTCTAATTTAGTGAAAATATCTGTAATTGACCAAAGTCAATTAAACAACAAAATGGTAATAAATAAGGGTTTCAAACCACATGTTAGATATGATTTTTGCGATAGCAGAAGCCAAGTAGTGATTGATGGATAAAGAATAATGCTATCAATGGTAGTATTGTTTTGTTAAACTTTACATCGTATTAATTAAGGTACATAAGCATGGCAAATCTAGTTGTAAGAAATATCGATGAAGATATTGTAAAAGCCTTAAAAGCAAGAGCAGACTTATTAGGCCACAGTGCTGAAGCTGAGCATCGTATAATATTGGCAAATACCTTATTGAGACCAAGGAAAAAATCATTTGCAGAAATACTAAAAAATATGCCAAATGTTGGTATGGACGATGATTTCAAACGTCGACAACAAGTAGAATAAAAATAGAGTTCAGACTTTAAACCTTTCTTCTAAAGGTGAATAAAAACAACCATTAAACCTACTTCCCTTTGTACGCGCCCAGCTCTTAGATATTCTTTTGATAATAATATCTAGAAAATTTCTTAAAACAATGTAGGATAGCTATATTAAGATGCGACTATCTCTCACTTTTACTGGCTTATTAGATTATGCAACACTACCTATCTCAAGCAAAAAAACTCATTCAACAATGCTTAAAAACTAAAAACACTTATTTAGATTTAGGTAACTGTGGAATTATTGATTTGGATGATTTACCTGAATTGTTT
>JAESTH010000137.1 GCA_016763695.1 Alcanivoracaceae bacterium | reverse complement strand
CGCGCATCGTGCTTAACATTTGGGATTACTCCCGCCTGCCCGATGATTGCTACTCGGTGGCTGACCAACCTTACCGAGGTGAAATTCTCACTCACTTGAATGAACGACCTAGCTCAGCCGCACACCCCTTTTTTCTCTCACGGATCGATTTATCAAGTAGCTTTAAAAGATATAACAAGGGTTATTAACAAAGGTTAATATAATTGGTAATCTTTTGTACTATTTTAATTATATTTATTTTGGAGTAATAAGATGAATTTTAGTTTAACACCGCTACTCGAACATTTTGTCCAGGAATATGCTGCAACGGGTGATTACAATTATGCCAGAGAAGTGGTGGGTGAAGCTCTTAGGTTAGTTTAACCTTGTATCATTCTTTTAACTATTCAGTCCCGTCGGTGTCCAAAGTCTGTTTTGCTGGGTTTGTCATAGCCTGCTAGAAAAGTACATCTGACACAGCGGGTAACGACATGATAATTGGGCGTATCATCGATGGATACGAGTTGTTTCCTTGCTCATGTCATAATTCTCTCCTTGAAAATGACTATTTTATAAAAATCACATCAAACTTTCTGTAGGAGAATTTCTATATTACTATAGGTAATTGACTTTGATGATGCATGTCCTTGTTGCTTTCACTTGTTGCTTCTTGTTGCTTGTCCTTATTGCTTTGCTGCTTCTTTTTATTGAATTATTTTGGTATGATTATGAATCTAGTAAAATAAAGTTGAGATTATGTCTAAGGCAAATTTAAAAAACTACATTAAAACAGAAGCGGGTCTAAAAAGACCGAACATAATAAAGATGGCGGTAAGAAAAACTGGGCATGGTTATTACGACAAGTTAGAGACAGACCATGTTAATTTTATAGGTGAAAATAAATTACCATTTAAAGAGGAAGCAAAGTTTAATATAGACATAATGATAATCGATGCGAAAAAATTTACATTCACTGGTGCAGATGAGGTTCCACATGATGGAATTTACGAGGAGAAAAATAATAAACTAATTCTTAAATTTATAGATAATGAAAAACAAAACATCACAATCTACGCAAGAGGGGGAGGAAGCTGTTTCAAATATGGACTTGCTACATGTTGGATCGGTAAGGAATGAAAAATATTTATTCATTGAGGTAATAATCGTGTTCTTTAAGTCAACAAGGATAAGCACTTCTAAAAAGTTGAAATCTTACTGATTTTAGCTTTTCTGGGTTTTATTTAATTCTACAATGACAAAAGGCTAAATTCGGCCATTGATTACATGACTCCAAATTAGAAATTTAACGAATTACAAAAAACGGCATAAAATGTCTCCGATAAAACTTGACCATTACAAGCCGCCCGCGCTCCCAAGTGACTTGACCCCTAATTTTGCTATCTTTTTTTAATTAAACTCTTTCTTTGACAATACTCTACTTCATGCCAATAATTGAAAGAGGCTATGTATTTTTTGAGAAATAAATAGATAAGAAAACCAGCACTTGCCAAATAATAAAACCAATAGCATTTATTATAATTAACTCAGAGTCAATGGTGACTGAGAATATATACCCAGCAATGAGCCCTAATATCGCCAGTGCAGTATATGATTTCCAGGTCAATTGCACTGGTGCCAATAGCTGGGTTGCTAAACCGGTTAATAATGCACCGAGTCCCCCAGATAAGATGATGCCAGAAGCATAATCCATATTTAAATAAAATAAATGATAATGAGTTATTGCCAATTGTACAACTCCAGTGTATATGGCTATACTGGCAACAATCATTGCCAGGGTGCGAAGCCAGTTAATATGTTTCTGAAAAGGCGCCATGACTAAAAGTGCAAATACTGCACCTATTAAAATATCAATTAAAGACAAACCCAATATTTCTGGCAGATTAAAACTGTCTATACGAGACAGGGGGATAACCATTGCACCTGAGATTATTGCTAATAATAGACCTGTTGATAAAGATAAACCATTTATTTTCATTATTACGACTCCTGTTTAGGGATAGATTTTGAAGGTTTCCACCACAAGCTTTTATCAAAGCTTTTAAGCAATTGTTGCAACCAGTCCAGTAATGAAAAACTCACCCATATTGACCACATCAGCATCAATCCTTTATACCACCATATTGGCAGACTGATTATGGTGATGGCTGGTAATTGATTTTGATAAACATCCATAAACCAGTTAAGATTGCTGGCATTGGAACCTTGACCAGTTATGCCCATTTGTGGATAAGATAACAACCCAAAGGCCACTGATGCAATAAATACGATGATAGTGATAACTGTCAAAAGCAAGGAAAACCACTGTAGTAATATGGCAGAAAGATCTTTAGTAATGATCTGTTGTTGTTTTTTCCAGCCGACAAAAAATAGCCACATGCTGATAAAACCAAAGGCAAACCAGGAAACCGTACCAAAGGCATAACCTAGCAGTAACCACTGCCAAAATTTTAACGGCGAATAGGCTATTCTGGCCAGGAAAAAAGCCAGGACAGTGAAAACCAAAAACTCACCCCAATACAAAAAAGCCGGCCCCACACCTTTTGAGTAGCCATATAAGACCCAGCGGCTATTTGGAATATTAATTTTTTGCCGTATATTGCTATAGTTTCCTGCAATACTAATCATCGGAGTTGTGTTGAGGCTACTAAGTGCTTGATTCACCTGCCATTCAATAATAACTTTGTGTTTTCCAGGAAGAAACCCTACTGAGATAACGCCATCTTCATTGGTTAAGTTAGAATCGGCTCCATCAAATGAAACAGAATTAACTTGAGCTTTTTTATCCAGGTTAATATCAAAAGCTCCTCCTTGAGTCGCACGGTAATGAATAGTAGTGATAGATTTAGTTGCTCTTTTTCCTATAGAAAAGTGATTATTAATGGATTCAATGGAAACAATATTACCTTCAATTGCCTGTGGACGCGAAATGTTTATGAGCAGTGATTCGCCAGGACGTGGTTTATAGATGTGTACAAAATAATCATTCATGCTGTCAATAATATTTGTCGGTGTGACAATGGGAACACCTGAAATATTAATATTCCACTGTGGTGAAGCTAAAATTTCCCATGTTTCTAAATAATACTCATTGTCAGCAGCAGTCAAGGTCATTTCGGTATTTCTGTCCATTCGGGACGTCCACGAAAAAGAACTTTCTGTTGGTCCCATACTGATAATAACCTCACCATTGCTGTCGTATTGCATTTTCTCAGTTGGATGTTCATTTTTTAACAGCGGGATAGATAAATTTAGTGCGCCCTGATTGGATGCAATTCTATTCACAGACGTTATGACTGACCAATTATCATCAAAAGTAATAAACCTACTAACATGGACGAATGGTTTTATATCCGTTCTTTTTGTTTGTTTTGAATCTGATATATCCTGAATAGTTGAGATCAATTGTAAGGTATTATTGCTGAGTAATTTGTTATCAATACCTGCTATTTGCCAACCCTTGGAATCTGCAGTGATGGAGCCAGGAGTGAGTGGGAAGAGTATTGAAATATTGTTTCGATCGGCAATTGTGCCGATTAAATGAACAGTATTTATGCCTTTAGGTATATTAATCCAGGGCCTATTTTTATAGATTATACGTGCAGGTTGAATGGTGCCATTAATAATGATCTTTTCTATACGCCAATCTTTTGAATAAGGAATATCAACCACCACATCTTCAAAGGCATGATAGTGTAATTGGATTTGTAAATCGCTAGCATTTACCATGACATGGCTGGCTTCAATTGATGCACAGTTTGTCTTGCATTCGACTTCTTGATACAACCTATTGTGTAATTCTTTTAATAAGTTATTAGGTGGATAGTTTTGAGCAGTTGTGATGGTTGGAAAAAAGAAAACTAAAAATAACAGTGCTGTTGTGATTTTAGCAGTTTTTACATTCGATAAATCTCGTGTCAGTTTTTTTAATACAAACAGCAACCATGCAATTGATGAAAATACCAATAATAAGCGCCACATTGTCCTTAAAAGTGGGGGTAATAAAAACAGTTTAAATTGTTGATTAGTGCTAATTGGTCCATCCCATGACAATGAAACTGGGTTGGTTCGCCATTGGGGAGTACCTTTACCGGCCTGTAATATTGCTCCTGTTTGATAACGGTTAATTAAATTTCGATTCGTGATATGTGATCCTGTTACCGTAATTGAATCAAGTTCTTCAACATCATCCGCTAATTGTGAAAATGATTTCTTCTCTGCAATGGCATTTGCCGTGTTATAGGATTGTATATTTTGCTGGCTTATTTCTTCCAACCTATTTCGATCTCTAGCTGGTTTTTTTGCAGGAGAGTAGTGAAATTCCGCAGAATCCAGTCTGCTTTCAAGCTGTGGGTGTATTGATAATCTGACTTGGGTGATGAGAAAGGGTGTCAATACCATAAATAAGGCTAAAGTGCTGATTATCACATAGGATCGAATCAGAATTCGGATTTTACCATTTGGTTTTATCGATAACAGCGCAACACCAATAATGATATTTGCCCAGGCGATCAGAGGCATATGTGATTCATGATAACCGAGAATCAATGTAAAAAATGCGGCAATTGATGTTTTCAATCCCAATACTTTAAAACAAAAGGCCGTCAACAACATGACGATGAAAATATCCCATAGTTTCCATTTTTCTATCCAGATTCCCCGCGAACTATCAACATTGCTGGCTGCCAGTGGCAGGTAACCATAGGGTAGATATAAGTCACTTTTAATCTTGTCAAAACTCGCCTGCCAGGGGCTTATGTTAGTTAATAAGCTGGGGTTGAATTCAGCATTAACCTGTAAATAAATTTCTGGCGTGTGCAGTTCAAGTCCCTGACTACCATCTTCAGATTGAGTTATCAGCATACTTTCATCATGATCTTTAGCATTGAGCAACTGATATCCTTCAATACCATTAAGCCGCCAACTGCCCAGTTTATCTCCAACAATTTCATCAGTACTGCGAAAAGAGCCGCCATCAAAAGACAACCACAACGTTCGGTATAAATTCAATTGAGCGGTTTGATTGAGTGTACCTCTTTTTTGTTCATGTACTTCAAAGACATCTCCTGAGTTGACTAAAAAATTGGGCACTTCATCCCATTGAGAAAAGGATTGTTGGGGGTTGATTGGCTGTACGCCTTTTATCTGTGTAATTCTTATGTTTTTATCATCCTGATAGGCCCAAATTTCTTGTTGAGGCCAAAATTCGCCCTGTGCCTGAAAAGGAATCTGGCTGGGCCAGTCTAGAATGTTAAAACTGACACTGATTTCCAATTGACCAGGCTTCAGTTGAGCCCACAAATAACCCTCCTTGTCTATGTATGTTGAAACATCACCATCAATACTGGTCACTTGCAATTGTTCGTTGGCAATTTTACCTAATTTTTCATTTCTTGCATTGCCAGAAACATAAAGGTTTAACACCACATACATTCGCATGGGGTGGCCATCTATAATAAGTCTGTTAACTTCAAACTCAATTTCATTTGACTCAACCTTTTTACTACTGTTATTTTCTCCTAACCACAAACCGTAGCCTTTTCGTTGAGGAAAATCTATAGTATTTTCATCAACTGATAGATTAATACCCGCAATTTCCAATGGGATTTCTATACTTTCTGGTCTTTTTATCCAAGAAAACTCACCACTGATATCATAACTACCTTTTTTGAGATAAATCCTTGGGCGGTTGTTTTGCCTCTGAATAATCTGATTTTTTTGATTGATTTTCACATGCATTGGCCATGAGTGTTTATCTCCAGGTAAAGGAATCCAACTGTCTTGTATGATATTCCAATGAATGTTAAATTGCGCATTATTGTCTTTAATACTTAAGTTTAAGGCGTGAGGCCAGGCACAAACATGTGCAAATTTTGTTGAGATTTTTTGATTGTAATAGTAAGGACAATCATAAAATTCTTGCTTAAACTCTACCCAAGCCTGCCACTGTTTTAAATCATCAGGTATAACTTGTGCGTGAAGTGAATTGCTAACTAATAGTATTAATAAACAAGAAAGAAAGAAATGGCTTACATTAAATTTTAGATTTAAATTCATGATCATACACTCAACTATCGAATAAATAGGATTCTTTTAGTATATCATTACTGTTATTTTATCCTGAATATTTTGTACCTATTGTATAAAATACTCAGGTTAGCCAGGTTAAAATTAAACTAATTGAAAATAATATTATTACAATGACAACCAGAGTTGATATTTTAAAAGAAAAAATTAAAACTATTAACTTTCCAGCTCATTGTCCAGTATGCGGGATCGAAAACCCGGACTCAACGATCAATATGCGAACTTACATTTCCGTCAATCAACCTTTTAAAGAAAAAATTGGAGAACACTGGAAACTAGACATTCCTGTTTGTTCCAGACAAAAAAACATAAGAGTTGCTGGTATTATTTCAGGTCTATTATTTTTAATAATGCTCACTTTAGCTATAGCTGTGTTATTTGCTATTTGGATTTTTATTGGTTTGTGAAGAGTATTATTGTTTTTTCATACTAATCACAATGGAAAATCTAACTATTGGGTTAACATCAGTCTCATCTAACACTCCCTGTGGCAAAATGCTGATTTTTTTTTGTAGGGAAATGGCTATTCAGATGCCTGACCCAGATAATCTCTCCAAAAATGTAAAACCATATATAGAAGCCATGTTTTTGTGCTAAAGGGTAGCTCGAGTGAGTTAAACTTAGGGTCTACAACCCTGTCGATCTGGCATATTCTAACCTGAGAAAATTCATGAGAATAACAATATTATTAATTTGCCTTATAAGCATTCAAGCTAAAGCAATCATTCCAGCAAATTTAGAGTTAATAGAAGTGGCACAAGCTTCCTCACCTGTTGCGTTTATCAGTGCCAATGATCAAACACATCGAATGTTTATTGTTGAACAACAGGGACTAATAAAAATCTTAAATAAAGATGAAACTGAATTATCTGTGTTCTTAGATATTTCATCCAAAATTGAGCTGACACATACTGACCAAGGCCTACTTGGATTGGTTTTTGACCCTGATTATATAAATAATGGATACTTTTATGTCAATTATGTTCGGCCTGGCGGAGATACCAATATGGGAGTCACAGTTATTGAAAGATACCATGTAAGTGAAGATTTAAATCTCGCAGATATTGATTCAAGTGATACAATATTAGAAGTCAGTCAGTTCTATCATAACCACAATGGCGGCACTATGATTTTTGGTGATCAAGGTTATTTGTATATAGCCATGGGAGATGGTGGACATCGACGTGACCCTGAAAATCACGCACAGAACTTAAATCAACTTTTAGGAAAGATGTTAAGGATTAACGTCAACCCAGATATCCTTTTTAAGAATGGAAATGAGCTTGTTAGAAAGTGTGGGATTATTTCTAATTATTACATTCCAGAGGACAATCCTTACTTCAGTGATAATAATGCTTGTGATGAAATTTACTTTTCAGGCTTAAGAAGCCCTTGGAAGTGGAGTATTGATAGATTGACAGGAGATATATTCATAGGCGATGTAGGTCAAGATAATGTTGAAGAGATTAATTTTATAGCATCCTCTTCAAATGGAGGTGAAAACCTAGGTTGGAGCTGCAAAGAAGGACATCTGATTTTATTAAATGAAAGATGCCCAACAGATTTATCTACGCTAACAGAGCCCATCATTTCTTATCTGCATAATAGTGATAACTCTGGTAATTCAATTGTGGGAGGGTATGTTTATAGAAGTCGGAAAATTCCTGAATTATATGGCAATTATATTTATGCCGACACCATTAGTGGAGCAATATGGTTTGCAACGTTTAATGGCACAAATTGGGAAACAACACTGTGGAATCAACAGCATAGATTTATCGTCTCTTTTGCAGAGGATCAAAATGGTAACTTATTTACAGTTAATTTTGATGGTGCAATTAGAAAGTTTGTAGTCAACAATGATTAATATCATCAGGGGTTAATTAGATGCCTGTCCCGTGTATTTGTGTATTTTAGAGACAAGGCATGCCTTGTCTTTACATCTCGCCAAAACCGAGTAACATTTAAATTACTAATCTCATTGCAAAATAGATAATTAGAATTATTATGTTTTTAATCAATCCTGATTAGAGTATAATTTAACTCAAAAATGGTAGGCTGTGCCTGCCTAATGTTATCATAAATTCGCTTTAGAGAAAAATATGTCAATTATTATTAAAGGTGGAACGGTAGTTACTGCTTCACAAAGTTACCAAGCCGATGTTTATTGTGAAGGTGGCGTCATTAAAGCCATAGGCAAAGATTTAGACGTACCAAGTGGCGCCGAGGTTATTGATGCTGGTGGGCAATTAGTTATGCCTGGTGGTATTGATCCACATACACATATGCAACTGCCATTTATGGGTACTGTCGCATCAGAAGACTTTTTTACGGGTACGGCAGCAGGCCTTGCTGGTGGTACCACCATGATCATTGACTTTGTTATTCCTAATCCGCAACAGCGTATCATGGATGCTTATAAACAATGGCGTGAATGGTCGGAGAAATCCTGTTCTAGTTACTCTTTCCATGTGGCAATTACCTGGTGGGATGAAACGGTTTACCAAGACATGGGAACATTGGTAAATGAAGAAGGCGTCAATAGCTTCAAACACTTTATGGCCTATAAAAATGCCATTATGGCAGATGATGAAGTCCTTTATAATAGTTTTAGCCGTTCACTAGAGCTGGGTGCAATGCCAACCTGTCATGCGGAAAACGGCGAATTGGTCTTTCAATTACAGAAAAAATTATTGGCAATGGGCATGACAGGGCCCGAAGCTCATCCTCTATCCCGCCCACCAGCAGCCGAGGCTGAAGCGGCAAATCGTGCGATAAAACTGGCTGATGTCATTGGTGTGCCTTTATATCTAGTACACGTATCCACTCAAGATGCATTAGAAGAAATAACCAGGGCACGCAGTAATGGGCAACGGGTTTATGGCGAATGCCTAGCAGGACATTTAATGTTAGATGACAGTGTCTACTTAGATAGCAATTTCGAACGCGCTGCTGCGCATGTGATGTCACCTCCATTTCGCTCAAAACACCACCAGGCTGCATTATGGAAAGGTTTACAGTCTGGCAATTTACAAACCACTGCCACAGATCACTGCTGTTTTTGTGCAGAACAAAAAGCCGCAGGTAAAGATGACTTTAGCTTAATACCAAATGGCACAGCGGGTATTGAAGATCGCATGACAGTTTTATGGACACATGGTGTGGGTACTGGTAAGTTAACCCCGGAGGAATTTGTGGCAATTACTTCAACTAACTCTGCTAAAATATTTAATATTCATCCCCGTAAAGGCAGTATTCAGGTTGGTGCTGATGCTGATATTGTTATCTGGGATCCTGAGGCAACTAAAACCATTTCAGTAAAAACCCATCATCAAAATATCGATTTTAATATTTTCGAAGGGATGGAAGTTAAAGGCGTTCCTTCGCACACCATTAGCATGGGCAGATTATTGTATAAGGATGGGGAATTACGTGCTGAAAAAAATACAGGTACTTATATTAAACGCCCTGCTTTTAGGCCAATTTTTAGTGCTCTTGATAAAATAGCCAAAGCCAAACAACCGACGCCAGTCAAACGCAGCTAAATATTAATGCTGCATATTTTTTTGCACTTTTTAGTGCCGTTAATAACGGCACTAATATTGGTTCCAATGAAATGGAAAAAAATATATTTGATCATGATGTTAACCATGCTGGTGGATTTGGATCATCTTTTAGCCATACCTGTGTATGATGCCAGCCGTTGTAGCATTGGCTTTCATCCTCTGCATCAGTTTGTGCCTATTGGATTATATCTGCTGGCCTGTTTTCATCGCAAGACGAGGTATATAGGTATTGGTCTTGTTATTCATATGGTTTTGGATTCCATTGACTGTCAAATAACCAATGGTATCTGGTTTACCTTAGAGGTATATGCATAACTAGTGCCTGACCGAGAAAGAAGTAAT
>JAESTH010000032.1 GCA_016763695.1 Alcanivoracaceae bacterium | reverse complement strand
ATTTAATGCTCGAACTGACTTACAGACCAGAGGCTGCTGCTACAATGGTTCTTTTGCGCGCCGAAGATGAAACCAGCTTCAAAGATCAATCTGACACATTAGGTTGGTCTGAGGTGCCAATCTTCGACGTTCCTGGCGATCATAAAACAATGATCAAAAAACCTCATGTAGCCATACTGGCACAACAAATTACGGATTTAATAAAATCCGAGGATCAATAAGGAATACATCATGACAAATTCTACTTCCATGCTAAAAACGGCTAACGGACAAAATTTTTTGCGTGTCGTCATTGGCCGTTTGACATCTCAATTTGGCTCCCAAATTACTGGCTTTGCCCTCACGATTTGGATCTATCAACAAACGGATTCTCTGTCTCTGTTCGGATTATTGATTTTCCTGTATGCGTTGCCCAGAATTTTTATCGCTCCCTTTGCCGGTAAATTGGTGGATAAATATGATCGCAAACGGGTTATTTTATTTAGTGAGTTGTCAGCATTAATCGTGATCTGTTTGTTATTATTGCTTCATTGGCAAGGTGTCTTAACCTTGCTAACTCTTGCTTTCTTCACTGTAGCAATCGCCAGTATTGCGGTTGTTCAATTAGTGGTTTTGGCAGCGGCTACCGCTCAGCTACTGCCACCAGAAAATCGAATGTCAGGTAATGCAATCATTCAGATTGGATTTGCAGTCAACCAAATGCTGGCTCCAGTGCTGGCTGGATTTTTAGTGTATCGCTATGGCTTAAATACGGTATTATTGATACATATTATATTACTTCTCATTGCATTTATTACCTTAAAAGGCATCAGCTTTAGCAAAATCAGTGATGATAAAAAGGATAAGAGTGAAACCAGTTGGCAGGCTTTTAAACTGGGTTTAACACATGTACTCAATAAAAAAATACTATTAACCCTGGCGTTGTTTACGTTAGTGACCAACTTCATCTTAACTGCAGCTGAAGTTTTATTTACACCTTTAGTACTGAGCTATGAAACCGCAGAAGTTCTTGGACGACTTATGGCTCTGGCAGGATTGGGGATATTTATTGGTGGCGTTGCGGCTATGGCGTTGTCGAAAACAAAAAGAAAAATCCAATTGTTGATTTTAGCCCAAACAGCTTGTGGCATCAGTTTAATATTTGTTGGAAGCAAACATTCAGTTTGGTTGTGGGGAATATGTCTGGTCATCATTTTTGCAGCTATTGCATTTGCTGCAGCTTGTAATCAAACAATTTGGCAAAATCGAACACCTCTATCAATTCAAGGACGAGTATTTGCAGTAAAAGAAATGATCACCACAGCCATAATACCGCTTGCATATTTATTAAGCCCTGTGGTTACAGATACCGCTGTCAGGTCCCTGTTGAACGAGGATTCCTGGCTTCGAAATATCGCCGCTTCTGGTGAGGGACAGGCCATCGCATTGATGTTCATCATTCTCGGTGCTTGTTTACTTCTGTTTTGTTTATTTGTGGCTATTAGTGGCGTGTTAGGTCGAGATGAAGAAACCACATCAGTTTGATTTTCAACTTACCAAGGTTTACTTATGGAAAACGATTGAACGATTGCCGATGTAAGTAATGATAAATAATTACAACATGCATTAAACAAAACGATTTAACTAACAATAAAAACCTGAACTCCGAACATGTGAGTTCAAATTAAAAAATAGAGATTTAATTATGTCACAACCTATATTGCGCCAATTAGGGTGCACTGAATCACCGTTTGCCAGCTATGCTGAAAATGGTCAAGAAAAACAACTAGCTCAAGCTGCGGCAGCCGTTGCTAAATTTTCTACAAATTTTGAAGAAGAGTCTTTCCAAAGTGCAATAAAGCAGTCTGTAGACTACATGAGAATCAAATATGCTGCGCTAAAATGTGGCATTCAAAAATCCAGCGAGGGCCAATTTCACTTCGTCAAATCGTCTACAAACGAGCTAAATTATAGATTCTTAAAAGTGGATTCTGAGAATGATGCTTGGGCGCATTTTCAGTCAGAAGCCACAAAAGGCATCCCTGAGTTTGAAACGTTACTTTATCGTGTAACGCTCATACAAATAACTCACTCAAATCAATATTTTATTATTGCAAACGTACATCACTCTCTGGCTGACGGGTTTGTTTATGACAGAATACTTGGAGAAATTTTAAGCGTTGCCAGTGATATTGTGTTTCAGAATAAAACAACTTTTGATAATCAAATTGACGAGCGGCCACTTATAGCGCCGATTGAAAATTTCTTTTTGTCAGATCTCAGCAGATGGTCATTCTTCAAGCTGGTGCTGCGAATGACATGGCGGTCACTTGGTCGCGGCAAGGCTATTTATGCTATAGACGACACGCGTAAGGCTCCCTGGACTGAACGTCAAAGCGTTTATAACCGATCAAATTTTGCACCAGACAAGTTAGGTTTGCTCAAACACAAAACGCGCTCGCATAAAACAACCGTCAATGGTGCCATAGCTGCTGCCATGATTTTTGCTTTTGAAAAGCTGATTCAGGAATACCCAGAAAAAAGCGTCTTGCGGGTAGCCCACGCTGTTGATTTAAGGAGAAGATTGCCATCGAATAAGGACTTGGAAAATAATCTTTTTTGTGCGGCTTCAGGTGTAAACACCTATCATGAAATCGGACAATTAAGTGATTTCTGGAAACTCGCTGCTGACGTGAGGAATAATTTACATAATGAAATTGAAGTACATAGAACTCCCTGGCGTGTCCTCTTTGCAATGAAAGAAGCCCTTAATTTATTTGACTATGCTGATGGCCCTTTTAGTGGTCGTTCTGAAACATTGGGCATAAGCAATATTGGCGCAGTTAAGTCTTGCCAGGATTGTCAGAGTGAACAATTACAGATAGATAGCGTTTATATCGCTGGTTCAATCCAAATCGTTGGCTCACTAATATCTGCGATAGTAACCACGATCAACGATACGCTTTGTTTTAGTTTTATGGCATGTGAGCCGTTGATTCATCAGGAAGAGCTGGATCAGTTTGCCAAGGATGTCATTCAATTACTTGAGGAAAGCTAAGGGAGCCACTGATTAAGTATAACCGTTCTATGTAAGGTTTGAACCGTTCCATTCATTTGGACTGACGATAAATATAGGACAATTGCGATCTATTTATCGCCCCACAATCAAACTGGTTAAGAACTGGTCTTTGTTTCTTTGGTAATGGATTATGTAATTTTCTTGCAATTTTGATTTGTACGGAAAGGTTACGCTCATTGTAAAAGTGATGATTTGTCGGTGGATATCAATATACTTAACTCGAAAAGATTCAAATCCGAAAAATTCCTGAACAATTGGATATAAGGCTTTAAATATTGCTTCTTTGGCTGAGAAAATTAAAGTAGTCGCTTGGTTAGATGTAAATCCGTTGTCGACTAAAACAAACTTTTCAACTTCATCGTGGATCTGGGAAGCTATCTCTGAAGCCGTTTCATCATCCAATATCGTCTCGACATCTATTCCCAAAAGTGAGGTTGTTTCAATGTTATCGATTGCACAAATCGCAGTATTTTTGTTATGTGTTATTGAGCCAACATAACCATTAGGCCAGATTGGCTCCCGATTCTTACCAATAGCAATAATGGGAGTGCTCGAATCTACAAATCCTGATCTTAGCAATGCTTTTGTAGCGACAAACCTCCCAACAAGAAACTCAGCTTGCCGCTTCGCAACCGATCTTCTTATTTCTTCTGGCAGAAAAATTTTCAGTCTGTCGAATTGCTCAGGATGGTAATTGTCAAGATTAAATTCACATGAAACGAAATGAATGAATTGTGAGGCGTCCAATATTTTAAATTCGTTATAAAGTCATTGTTTTTATTCATTGTCATAAGATTATATTGAATCACAGCAATAGCTAGAAACAGAACTCATAACGAATGCTTTAACATAAGGATAGATCAAAAAAGTCCGGATCATATTTTTCATTGTCAATCGGTGAGTATTGCTCAACTTTATCTGGTAATGCTTGCTGAACATTTGATTGATAGGTTTGTAAATACGGTTGTTCTTTTTTCAATCTATCAACTGGTTTCTCTT
>JAESTH010000136.1 GCA_016763695.1 Alcanivoracaceae bacterium | reverse complement strand
TAAAAATAATAAACAAAAGAGAATCCCAGAGCATTTGGCAGCAAAACGTCGAGCCAGAAAAAGGTTGGTACAGGCTTTATATCAATGGCAGATGAATAAATCACCAGTCAATGAAATTGTTTCACAATTTTTAACTGAGCAGGACATGGGCAAAGTTGATCAGCCCTTTTTTCAGAAATCATTGCACAGTATTGTTGATAATATGGAGCAAATTGAAGCTGAAATAATGCCCTTGTTAGAGCGTTCAACTTATTCCGTAGGTGCGGTTGAACGAGCCATTATGATGATAGGTATTTTTGAACTGCAAAACCACATTGAAACCCCTTATAAAGTTATACTTAATGAAGCCATTGAGCTTGCCAAGCAATATGGTGGAGAAGGAGCACACACCTTTATCAATGGTACTTTGCATAAGGCTTCGAAAAAAATTGTGGCCTTTGGAACATTAGAAGCGTGTTCTCGTAGATTCTGTGTTTTTACAAAAACAACTCAAGGGTATGTCTTTTATTTAGACGAGTATTCTTTAAGGACGTAATTCTACAAAGTGCAATATTTGTTATATAATTGTGAGTGCTAATTATATTGATTGGTTATGAAAAAAATATTATTATTAGTAGCAATGTCATTTACTGCGAGTGCAGGTTTAACAGGTTCGAATTGTGATACACGAATTTGTTATAGGGACTTTATCAAGCCGCATTTCTCGAAGCATTAATGCTCCCAAAAAAAGCGCGAATAATAATTTTTTCATAAACTTCTATGAGTTTTTTATCGCCATTGTTTTTCTCCAGATCTTTAACCTGCATCAGGGCATATTGCTGGATGGTAATTAGTGGCAATATTATTTTTTCACGTATTTTGATAGATGAACGGGTATTGGGAGATTTCTCCAATAATTGTTTCTGGCCAGAAATGGACAATAATAAACGTTTACTTAGTTTAAACTCATCATGTATCCCATGCCAGAATTTACCAAATTTAGGGTCGTGTTGTAAGTAAGATGTCAGTGGGAAATAACTCTTGCATATGGCTTGCATGGAGTTGTCCATCAGGGTGCGGAAGAATAGGGAGCGTTTATAGAACTCTTTGATTTCATCTAATCTGCCAGAGGCTTCATATTTTTTTAAGGCAGTGCCAAGTCCATAAAAGCCAGGGACATTTTGTTTCATCTGTGTCCAGGCGCCGACAAAAGGGATGGCTCGTAGGTCAGATAAATTTAATTTGGCATCAGACTGTCTTTTTGCTGGACGTGAGCCAATATTGGTCTGTGAGTAGTATTTTAATACTGATACATCTTCCAGATAATCAATAAATACCGGGTCATTTTTAAAATCTTTGTAGGCTTGAAAGCCGGTTTCCGCTAAATCATCCATAATCTGACGTTGCTTATGGTTTAGGTTGACCACATCTGCTTTGAAAACGGTATTTTCTAATCCTGCACAGAAAAACTGTTCTAAGTTATATTGTGATGAATTAAGGGTGCCAAAGTTTGAGGAGATGGTCTGTCCCTGAATTGTCAGTTCGATCTCGTGATTTTCAATTTTATCTCCCAGTGATGAATAAAATTTATTGGTGTTACCGCCACCACGGGCAGGAGGACCGCCGCGGCCATCGAAGAAAATCACATTGATCTGGTTCTCTCGGGAGGCTTTACTCAAGTCCTCTTTGGCTTTAAAGATTCCCCAGTTGGCCTTAAGATAACCACCATCTTTGGTGCCATCGGAGAATCCCAACATGACATATTGGCGATTTTTTCTATTTGTCAAATGTTGTGCATAAACGGGGTGGTTATAAAGCGTGCTAAGTATCTGTTCACCATTGGCCAGATCCTCAATGGTTTCCAATAATGGTACGATATCCAGCGTCATTTGGTCTTTTTTCCAGCCGCAGAGTCTTGCCAGAGCATAGACTTCAAATATATTTCTACTGGATTGTGTATTGGAAATAATATACCTGTGGCAGCCTTTTTCACCATTTTCTTGTTGGATATCCTTCATCACATAAAATGATTTCAATGTTTCAATCGTTATCTTGTTTTTAAAGTTATTGGGGTCAATCTTTCCTTGTAGGTTTTGCAATATGGTTATTTTTTTATCATCTGGTAGTTGTGAGTAGTTTTTGGGGATTTTGCCTTTGATTGTATCTTTAAGTGTGCCATTGTGAAAGGCCGTAAATATTTCATCAAGAACTTTGCCATGTATACGTGAGTCCTGTCTTATATCCAGCCCAGTAAAGTAAAAACCAAATAGTTTAACCTTGATAATAAAATCTTCCACAACGTCAATGAATAAGCCATTGTGGTGTTTTAACACATAGTCTTTTATCTCTGTTAGGTCAGTGATGATCTGACTTTTATGTTCATAACGAGAGCCTTGTGTATTAAAAATGGTTGCCGATAATTTACTATAAATATTTTCTGCCATGTGGTCTACACCAGAAAATGTCATGCGCTGACGTAGCTTTTTGGCATCACGAAAATAGCAGATAAATATTTTATGTCGCAATTGTCTGGCTGTTTTCATGGTGATGTCAGCAGTGACAAAGGGGTTACCATCACGATCACCGCAGGGCCAGAAGCCAATATTAATACTGTCATGATCAAAATTTTCTACACCATGCTTGTTTAGTTCTCGCCTTAATCTGCTATGGACTTTGGCAACAGAATGGTAAAAAACATGCTCCAGATACCACATGAGACGTATGGCTTCATCATAGGGTGTTGGTTTTTCCTTACTGATGAACGCGGTTCTACCCAGTTGTTGTAATAATTCGTTGATTTTTTGCAGATTGCTGACTCTAATTGCCATCTCCAGTTCGCTGATTATGGATAATACTCGGCCTGGGTAAAATTGTGTCGGGTGTGCTGTGAGTACTATTTTTGCTTTGAAGGTGGTTAATTTATCAATGAGTTTATCAATTTTCCGTGAACTCAGGGCACGATTAAATACATAAGGAATGGTGCCATTGCCATTAAATTGATGAATTTTTTCAAAAGCAGCATCTTCAACAGCATCAAACAGCACAACCTGACGCTCGATATATTGGATAAATTTAAAAAGTAGTGAAATCTTATTGTTTTCTAGTCCTGTATGCTTGGCAAAAAAATCATCGATAATTTCTTTGGGATTTTTCTTTAGCTTAAAACCTTCATGACAGTTTTTTGCTAATAAGGGTAATAACACTCCGACATCTTCAATATTCTCATAGGGTAAGGTCAAAAATAGGCTGTTGTATATTTGATATTTATTAACAATATTGTTGTGAAATTTGCTGTTTAAATTCATTTCATTAGTTTACCACATTATTGTCCCTTAATCTTGACATAGAAAACACGTTTATAGCTCAAGCTGATGAAACGTCTAGAAATCTGAAAAAGATTATATCTGCAAAACATTTTTTAAGTGACATTAAAAAAATAACTATTTTTTGTCCTGTTTCTTGCTGTTTTGTTGTATATGTAATTATTAGATAATAAATAATGTGTAGCTAATCATTTTAGTTCGTAAGGTAACGATGGGGAGAATGCGGGGAGCGTTGAAAATAGTTTGCACCACATGGCTGATTGGCTAGTCAATGGTGTGATCTATTTTTTATAGATGCTTTTATGGAATAATTTTTGGAAGAAGTAAAATTTCACCCACAAGTATGGTGTTGTTGGTTTTGTTATTGAGGCGTTTTAGTTCTCGCATGGGTACTTTATATGTTTGTGCAATTCTACCCAGAGTATCGCCACTGGCGACTGTATGCTTGGGAGATTTCACGTGGTTGGCTATCCAGGTGTTTGGAGGAGGTGATTGGTAGAAATAATCCTTGATGCCGTTTTTTATTGAGTTAGCGAGTTGCTGCTGGAATTCTCTGGTATTGAGTCTTCTCTCTTCCTGTGGATTACTGATATAGGCTGTTTCTATCAGCATGGATGGGACATCAGGAGACCTTAATACCACAAAATTAGCACGCTCCACATATTTTTTATGAGGTTTTTCTATCCGTTTTAATGCACTTAATACTTTTTCTGCTGATTTTAAACTGGCTTCCATGGCTGCATTTTGAGATAAATCCAGCAGCACTTTTGCTAACATGTTATCTTTGTCTTCTAATACAACTCCACCAACTAAGTCAGAACTGTTTTCGGACTGAGCCAGCCATTTGGCTGCTTCGGATGTGGCGCCTTTTTTGGAGAGGATGTAGACACTCATGCCATGTACTTTGGGGTCATGAAAGGCATCAGCATGAATAGATACAAATAAATCGGCCTGCTGTTCTCTGGCTTTTTTATACCTTTTGTTTAGAGCAACATAGTAGTCTCCTTTGCGGATGAGGATGGCTTTCATGCCCGTTTCTTTGTTGATAACGGCTGCCAGTTTTTTGGCAATTTGCAGGGTGATGGTTTTTTCGTTGGTGCCATTGGCTCCGCTGGCACCAGGGTCTTCACCACCATGGCCCGCATCAACTGCGATAATGATGTCTCGGTCTTGTTTGTTGTGGGTCTGTTTTACCGTCTTCTTTTTGGTCTTGTGTTTGTCCAGTTGAATAACCAGCCTGTGACCGTATTGTTGGGCTGGTTTGAGTAGAAAGCTTCTGGCATTTTGTTCACTGGATAAATCAAAAACCAGGCGCAATGTATTTGTGCCCTGTTTGCCGTTTCTGATTTATCGGATAACTGGGTTGCTTTTTAGTTTGAGCTTTTTGTTGAGTGTGGTATCGGTAATATCAACAACAACACGAGGCGGGTTGCTCAGTTGAAAAAGTTTATATTCAACCTGCCCAGATAAATCTATCACGGCCTTGGTATCCTCGGGACTGGTCCAGACTCTCAAGCCTTTTACTTCGACACTGGCATACAACAATTGTGGCAATAAGCAAAGGGCAAGTATAGTAGATATGATTTTCATTCTTTAAATCATATCAATAAATCATAGTAAAAACAAGAAATATTGTTGAAATACAGTGAGATAGGCTAATTTTGTTATGTAATATCTACATTGAGCTGACGTTTGCTTGAATCAATCAGTTCAAAACCCAGTGTTTTAGTTGCCTTAGGCAGTACGTTTTTGCCTTTATTGGGCCACTCAATGATGACAACATTGTTGGGATCGAATATTTCCTCTATGGCCAGATAGTAGAGTTCTTCTGGATTGCTCAGGCGGTATAAATCCATATGTATGAGGGTAAACTGTGGTAGATCATAGCTTTCATAAATAGCATAAGTTGGACTTTTTACCCGGCCTTGATAAGCCAGATGTTTTAGTAGCAACTGGGTAAAAGCAGTTTTGCCACTGCCCAGGTCGCCATCTAAAAAGATGACATCACCCTTGCATAAACTGGCACTAAAAACTTTGGCAAAATCATCAAGCTGCTTAAGGTCTGAAATGTCTATTTGCATGGTATTTCCTTAGCTAATTGTGTCATCACATCACTGGCAATCAGACAGTTGCCTTTGTGAGCGTTTTCTGCGGCAATGGCATGCCATATTACGGCTGTGTTAGCAGCATCAATTGTGCTAAAGCCTTGTGCTATTAAGCTGGCGACTATGCCCGTTAATACATCTCCCATGCCTGCGGTTGCCATGCCAGAGTAACCAAAAGGGCAGATAAAGACATTGCCAGATGCATCACCAACGATTGTTCCTGATCCTTTTAATATCACGGTGGCCTGATAGTTGTTGCTGATTTTTTTTGCGGCTGCTACTCTATTGGATTGAATGGTCGCTACATCAGTGTTTAATAAAGTGGCCGCTTCCTTTGGGTGAGGTGTCAACACTACGTTATTTCTGAATTTGTATTTTTGTGCAATTAGAGTTAAGGCATCTGCATCAATAACCATGGGTTTATTTTGGGCAATACAATAGTCCAATACCTCTTTTGATTGTTGATTGAGTCCCAGCCCTGGTCCAATGGCGATGACATTGGCTGATTTTATTAGTCTTGTCGCTTTAATATTATTGGCTGTTATTAATTCTGGATGCTGTATGGATATCAATACAGATTGTTGGCAATTGCTAACAACTTCAACCATGCCACAACCGCTTTGTAATGCTGATCGACCAGCCAGTATTAATGCACCTAGCATACCATCATGGCCACCTGCAATAATGGCTTGTCCAAAAGAACCCTTGTGGGAGTTGTGATGGTGTTGCAATAGTTTGTGCTTAAGAACTGATGCATCCAATAATTGTATTTTTGCTGGTACGCGTTGCAGAATTTTCTCTGGGATTTCAAGGCTTTCAAGATATAGGTTTCCGCACAGGTCTTTGCCATTATTGGTCACTAATCCTGGTTTGTAACAGATCACAGCAACTGTTACATCAGCATGAACTGCGCAAGCTCTGATGATACCGGTATCAGCATCTAAACCAGATGGGATGTCAACAGCAACAACACTAGCAGTTTGTGCATTTATCCAGTTAACAGCATCGGCAAAAATACCCAGTATGTCTCTACACAAGCCAGTGCCAAAGATGGCATCAACGATACAGTCATATTTTTCTTCTGGCTGTTTATCGATAATCTTACCACCAGCTAGTAAATACTGCTGGGCTGCCATTTGTGCATCTGTGGGCAGGCTTTCTATTTTGATTAGACTCCAAACAGAGATATTGATGCCTTTTTGCATTGCTAAACAGGCAATGATAAAACCATCTCCAGCATTATTGCCAGCTCCCGTAATCACCAGTATTTTCTTATGATTTTGCACATAGGAAAATATAGACTGACCTGCTTTTTGCATCAGTTTGAAGGTGGAAATCTGTAAAAATTCGGCAGCTAAACTGTCCACGGCTTTTATGTGTTTACTTAGATAGATGGGTTTCATAATGCTTATTATGGGGCTAGACGGTGAATGTTCCAGCTGTGCTGTTTATCTTGGGTATTTTCATAAACAAAACGATCGTGTAAACGGCTGCTGCGACCCTGCCAAAACTCAAATTTGTGTGGGACGATTCTATAGCCTCCCCAAGCATTTGGTAAGGGAATTTTGCCATTGGAAAATTTGGCTGTCATTTCAGCTAGTTTAGATTTTAAAAAGTCTCTGGATTCTATTATCTGTGACTGTGGTGAAATCCAAGCACCAATTTGCGAGCCTTTTGGTCTGGAGGTAAAGTAGTTAAAAGATTCTTTACTGCTTATTTTCTCTGCACGTCCACTGATACGAATTTGTCGCTCCAGTGCCAACCACGGGAACAATAAGGCCACGTGTGGGTTGTGTTCAATTTCCTGTGCTTTTTGAGAGTTGTAATTGGTGAAAAATACAAAGCCTCTGTCATCATACAATTTTAATAAAACGGTACGGCTGGATGGTTCTCCATCAGAGGAAACTGTGGATATACTCATGGCATTGGCTTCATCCAGCTTGGCCGATTGAGCCTGTTCAAACCATTTGTTAAATTGTGTAAAGGGACTGTTATCCAGGTCCTCACGCTTGAGGCCTGCTTTGCAATAGTCTTTTCTGAGCTGTGTAATGTCCATACAGTAGTTTTTGGTTTCAAAAGGTATTTAAATTTTAACATGAGAGGTCTATTATGTAGACTTATTTTTGTAAATATTAAGCCGCTATCATGGTGGTAAATTTGGCTTATTAAATGAAGCATGCGTGAGAGCTGATTAATATTTAGATGAAAGTGCCGAAATGAAAATGTAAACTTTGGTGAATTTATGTCAACAGAAAAAGTGATATTAATAAATATTAGGCTTGTTTGTTGTGTTTTCGTTAAAAAGCATAGTTTAACAATCTGCAAAAATTGGAAAACATTTGATAATAGATTAAACTGTATATCCTTAGTGGGGGACTAATAATTGCGATCCAAAGTACTTAAAACGATAAAAAACATCGACCTAAAAATATCTGGCTTAAGAATTATAAGCAAGATAGGTGAGGGTGGTATGTCTGTGGTCTATCTGGCTGAACAAATATCTCTTAAGCGTGAAGTGGCTGTCAAGGTCATGCGACTGGAGATTGCTAGTAATGATTTGGACGTACAAAGATTTAAGCATGAAGCAAAAACCATAGCCCATTTAGACCACCCGAATATCATCAATATTTATAATATTGGTCAAACTGAAAAGGGTGAAATATTCTTTACCATGCCTTATTTAAATCATGGTGATTTTTCCAATTATTTACTCGAAGATGAACAGGAGTTCATCGAATTACTTAAATCGGTATGTGATGGCCTGTCTTTTGCGCATGACCGGGGCGTGGTTCATCGAGATATTAAACCTGAAAATTTATTATTTGATAAATTTGGCAATGTGCGTATCGCTGATTTTGGTATCGCTATCAGCAAAGATGGTGCACGCATGACTAAAGAGCATCAGGTCGTGGGTTCTGCACAATATATGAGCCCTGAGCAGGCACGTTCATTAAAAGTTGATGTTCATTCTGATATTTACAGTTTGGGTATTGTTATCTATGAAAGGTTAACCGGTAATGTGCCTTTTGATTCTGATGAAAGTATTTCTATTTTGGTCAATCATGTCAGTACAGAGCCTCCCAAACTACCTGCCAAAATGCGTCATTGGCAGAAGTTGATTGATAAATGTTTGGCAAAATCTCCCAGAGACAGATTTCAGTCAATGGTGGAATTAAAAATTGAACTGGCTAAGATTCCTGTTAATGGCTTACAAAGAACCAATAAGTCTATTCAGCAATTATTAGCTGGAGATAAAGGTAAGCATTTAAAATGGTTTGTCCCCAGTCTGATTGTCTTATTAATAGTCGCACTGATTGGTATGAATAAATCCACAGATATTGAGGGTGAGCCTACTCCTATTACTGTAGAGAAAAAGGATTTAGAAGAAAAGGATGACTATGGTAGTAAGGAAAATGCCCTAGTGAAGAAGGAAGATACACCTGCTGCTGCTAATAACAGATTGCCAGCAGAGATTCTTATGGATGCAAAACCAGAGAATACTATTGTTGAACAATCACCAGTGACAGAAGAAATTAAGGAAGATGCCAGTGATTTGTCAATTGAGGAAATTAAGCAGGAGCTCAAAGTACAGCTATCTCCTATTGATACTGTTATTGAAGGCATTACTGGAGTTATCGATGGAAACGTAACAGAAGAAGTGAGCTCGTTGCTGGACAAGGCATTTAAAAATATTGAAAGTTATCAATTGTCAAAACCAGCCAAGGATAATGCGACAGACCAGTTGTTGCAGGTACTGACTTTAAGCCCTGATAATCTACTGGCAAAAGACGGTTTAGAATCTATTGGTGGTAAATATTTTTATTTAATTGACTCATCATTGAAAAAATTTGATTTCAATACCGCGCTTAAGCACTCACGGTCAGTCATGGCATTCAATGAAAAAACCAGCAACATTAATCAAAAGTTTAATATTCAAAAGACAACGATCTTAAAAACAGCCTCACAGTTAGATATTTCTGCTACAAAAATTTCAGCAGAACAGGTCAGAACTCTGGCCAGAGTAGTCAAAGTATTTTCCCCTGACAATCCATTGTTGGAAAAATTAAATGATGAGTCTTTGTTGAAATCAGGGCCGCAAATTGGTGAAAAATTACTGGATGAATTGGGTATAGAGACAATTTTAATCAGTAAAAAATTAGCCGTGAGCACACAAGAAATAACCGTGGAAGATTATGCTATGTTTGCCAAAGAAACAAATAGAAAGGCAACAAAGTGTAAGCACAAAGGTGGCGGAATGAGTAATTTTTTCAGCAATAAAACCTGGGATAAACCTTATTTCAAACAAAGTCAGAATCACCCTGTGAGCTGTGTCTCGTGGGATGACGCTCATGCTTATACCCTCTGGTTAAGTAAGCAAACCCAAAACAGATATCGTTTGCCGAGTAAAGAGGAATGGTTAATGATGGCTGCTGTGGATAAGAATACCTTTAAAGCCTGCCAGTCTGCCAATGTATCTGGACAGGAAGCGAAAAAAATCCGCAACAAGGAAGATAAATACTCGTGTGATGATAAATATAAATTTACGGCACCAGTGGCCTCTTTCGCCATCAATGAAATAGGTTTGTTTGATATCCAGGGTAATGTCAGTGAATGGATAGCCTGTGCTGGTTCTCCTTGTCAGGCACCTGTGGCAATGGGTAGTTCCTGGTTTCATGGCAAGCAGTCAAATAAATTAAATCAAACACAGAAGTTTAAAGCAAACACAGCCTTTTCATATGTGGGCTTTCGCCTCGCTAGGGATTTGTGAACTTAAACAGCGTTTACCAGTCATAAATTTCAGCTTATCTTTAATAAGCAATTAAATATCTATCAAAAAGCGAGAAAAATCAATGAACAAAATAAGTATTGCAATAATCGTCATACTATTATTAATCATAGTATTTGGAGCCAACAAGTATCTTCAATGCGATGCGGTTGTGGTTGCTGCGGACAATGATGATGGGCGTACGGCTATATCCTTGACCTCAAGTGAGAGAAATTTAATTTTGCAAGAGATGCGTGGTTTTTTGATCAGTTCACAACAAATTATTAAAGCTGTTGCTGGAGGCGACATGGCAGATGCAGCAGTAGCAGCCAGAAAATCAGGCAGAGCAGCTCAGGAAGAGGCTCCAGTAGCTCTCAGAGAAAAGTTGCCCATGCAGTTTAAAAAACTTGGTTTGGATACTCATACTAAATTTGATCAATTAGCATTAGATGCTGAAGATATGGAAGATTCTGAGCAGACATTAACCCAACTGGCAGAGTTAATGCAAAATTGTGTGGCTTGTCATGCTGCCTTCAGACTGGATGTAGAAAAAGTAGATTAGTTAGTGCTTGACCCGAAATTTTTATTTGTCATTGACTAGCCATAACCAAGAATATCCAGCAACTCCAGAAAAATAGATACCAGCAAAATAGCTGTTTGTTCAATCAAGGGGGGCATCCAGCTTATTTTCTATCTTCGTCATAAACAGAGGGTTTATTCCTGAAGTTTTTTTCGCCAGTAAACATAGCCGATATCAGGCCAGACTTTCCTCCAATTGAGATAGGGATAGCATCAGATATATCAACATAAGGATCAATAAATAGTTTAAATCTAATATTGGCTACAAAAAAATTATTTTTAAAAAAATAGTGACTTTTGCACTATGTATTCGTTTGTAATAAAAAGCTATTATGACAATATGAAAATTATACTACTATTATTAATAACAACTCTTATACAGGCAGAAAATTATCAGGTGCCATTGGTACAAAACACGGTCGTCATTGATGGCGTTCTTGATGATGAAATTTGGCAATACGCTTTACAGGTCGATATGCCATATGAAATTGAACCTGATAATACGCTAAAAGCAGAAGTTAAGACAAAAGCCTATATTGTTGATCGCGGTCACTCAATTGTATTTGCTTTTCATGCCCGTGATCCAAATCCTGAAAAAATCCGTGCTTTTTTACGTGATCGAGACTCTGCTTTTCAGGATGATTTTGTTGGGGTAATGCTGGATACTTATAATGATCAGCGTCGTGCTCTTGAGTTTTTTGTTAATCCTCTGGGCGTACAAATGGATCTGATACGAGATGAATCTGGTGGTGGAACTAATGAGGATGATTCCTGGGATGCTATTTGGGATTCAGCAGGAAAAATAACCAGTGATGGATATGTGGTTGAAATGGAAATTCCTTACAATGAATTACAGATGCCTAAAACAAAGGGCGAGAAAACCTGGGGAATCAGCTTGTTTCGATCCTACCCAAGAAATGTAAGAAAACAAATCGCAGCGGCAAAATTAGATAGGAATAACAGCTGTTTTCTCTGTCAAATAGACAAATTTACAGGTTTTGCAAATGCGGAAAGGGGGCTTGATTTAGAAATAACCCCAAGTATAACAGTGGTTAGTCAACAACAAAGAGAAGATTTAGAAGGGTCTTTTTCTAGTCTTGATCATGTGGTTGAACCCAGCCTGGATATTAATTGGGGGATAAATTCAAATTTAACCTTAAATGCAACCCTCAACCCTGACTTTTCTCAGGTCGAATCAGATTCAGCACAATTGGATGTCAATCAAACTTTTGCCCTGTTTTTCCCTGAAAAAAGGCCGTTTTTCTTAGAAAATTCAGATTTTTTTAATAGCCGATTAAGATTGGTGCATACCCGCATTGTAGCCAGCCCTGATTATGGTATCAGACTAGTTGGAAAAAGCGGCAAGAATGCCTATGGCTTTTTTTATACCGATGATACCGTTACCAATATACTTATTCCTGGGGTTTTTAGCTCTGGGCTTGCGACTTTACAACAGGCCAGTGATAACCTGGCAGCCAGATATAGGCGGGATTTTGGTAATTCATCTACCGTTGGTGCTTTAATTACCAGAAGAAGTGCCGATGACTATTCTAATGTGGTGTCATCAATTGATAGCACTTATAAAATAACGGATGAAAATGCCATTATATTTCAATATGCCAATTCTAAAACAACCAACCCTCAACAGATATCGGATGATTTTGACCAAGCTGAAAAAACCTCTGGAGACGCATTATTTTTTAGATACAGGCACAGTGATGAAAATTTATTTTATCATGTCACACATATGGATTATGCCGATGAGTTTAGAGCTGATTTAGGTTTTATTGGTCAAATTGGTTTTAAAAAGTCAATCATAGGTGCTGAATACACATGGCGGCCCGATTCTCAAAGTTGGTGGAATAGATTCTCTATTTACAGTGATTGGGATATTACTCATGATCAACAAGGCCGGTTAATCGAAAAGGAGCTTGAAGCTAACTTTAATATCAGTGCCAGTAAACAATCCAACATTGGTATGAATGGTTACCGCAGGCAAAGATTATGGAATGAGGTTTTATTTGACGAAACAAGATTGGGGTTTGATATTAATTTTAAACCAAAATCAGGTATTGAGCTTGGTACTGGTTATGCTGTTGGTGACAGCATTGATTTTGCCAATACCAAAATTGCCGATAGAACAGGGGCATATGTTTTTGCAAATATCAATTTAGGCCAGCACTTGAGTATGAATTTAGAACATTCATTTAGAAAACTAAGCCGCGATGGCGGCAATGTTTTTGTAGCCAATCAATCTGATTTACGCTTTTCTTATCAGTTTAATATCCGCCAACGCTTAAGATTAGCCATTATAAATACCAATGTCAACAGGGATACCAGTCTTTATGATTCTGAAATAGATAGTCATACAAGGAGGTTAAGTAATCAGTTAATCTATTCATATAAGGTCAATCCCAAAACGCTGTTATTTTTAGGATATTCAGATGCAGGGAGAGAAGACCAAAATATAAATTTAACCACAACCAACAGAACTTTTTTTGTGAAATTTAGCTATGCCTGGAAAAGATAATGTGTACCTTTAATAAGGCAAACCATTAAAAAGATGTGCCTTTAATTTTTGTGTAGAGACAAGGCATGCCTTGTCTCTATCGTTGTTATTTGTAAAAATAATAATCATGCCGTCATCTTACATCACGGCTAATCTAATAAACAGTTTCGAATTTACAATTTCCATAAGGTGTACATGGGACAAACCGGTTAACAGGACAGACACTTTGCTCTAGTTTGTAGATAAAAAATCAGTATAAATACCGCTGACATGATATTTTTTGACTAGTTTGTTAAGCTTCTTTTGTTTGTTAATGGTATAAACAAAAACATTGTTTTTATCTTTGATAAGTTGTTGAGCAAAGGCTTTTTTTGCTTGAGAAGCCTTCATGCTGATTGCAAATAACTTCATATCTTGTGCATGTATAACCACAGAAGCATGTGCGCCTTGGTATTGGTATAATATCCAAATAAGTTGTTTGAAACCCATGCTTTTCAAGATTTTGTATTCATAGGGTTGATAAAATTGAGGAATGAATTGTCTGGAGAGGTGTGGGTACAACTTAATAATAGTCCCCAGGGCTTTGATGTTTTCAGACTTGATATCAGTAATGATTTTTGCATCTTCATGTTTTTCCAACCATTCACCCAATGTTGTTAATGTACATGGGTGCAAACCAGCAGTTTTATCTAATAAACTTTGAAACTGTTCTGCACTTAATGGATGTCGAGTTTTATAAGCAAAAACTTTTTTAAATTGTTTCTGCCAGTCATGTATACAAACCAGTTTTTCATCTTTTGTCCAGGAAAAGTCAATTTCAAAGTAGCGAAATCCTTTGGAATAATTTAAATTTATGGCTTCAAGAGAGTTACTGTAATTTTTTCCATCGATTCCACCACCAGCATGTGCGATCATTAACGGATTTGCTTTGGTAATTGAGGTTATAGCTATCATCACTAAGAATAGCGTGCAAAGTTTCATTGTTATTAACCCCTGTATATATTGTAATGGATAAAGCTGAAATGTTATAGTACTACAAATGGTCATTGTTACATGAAATCAAATCAAACTCATAAAAAAATTGCGTTAATGCTTCCTGGTGGTGGTGCGCGTGGATCCTATCAGGTGGGGGTTCTAAAAGGCATTGTGGAGATGCTGGCAGATAATCATTCCATATTTCCTATAATAACCGGTACATCAGCAGGTGCTATCAATGCGGTGGTTTTAGCCAGTTATGCCGATGATATAAAATATGGTGTTGCCAGACTAGAAAAATTCTGGACTACTATTCACTGTAATAATGTTTATCGAACAGATGCTATTATGATTGCGAAAACCATAGCGAAAGTTTTTGGTTCGATACTGTTTTCCAAATTTGGTGTAAAAGCACCAAAATCCTTATTAGATAATTCTCCATTGGCTCGGTTTTTAAGTAAAGAATTACATTTAGCTCGAATTCAACAGGTCATCGATAAAGGGGATTTGCTTGGATTAGCCATTACTGCATCATCTTATGATACATCTGTTGCAAAGAGTTTTTATCAGGGTCAGCCATCTATTCTTGCATGGAATAGAACTCGTCGAATCGGACTACCACAAGAAATAGGTATCGAACACATTCTTGCTTCTGCTGCATTACCTTTTTTATTTCCAGCACAATTAATTGGTAATGAATACTATGGAGATGGCGGCTTACGTATGTCGGCTCCACTATCACCTGCTATTCATCTGGGAGCAGAAAAGATATTAGTTATAGGTACAAGAGATGAAAGCCCAATACCTACACCAACAGAAGTAGGTGAATATCCTTCTATGGGGGAACTCGGTGGGTATATGCTGGATACCATCTTTATGGATACATTGATGGCAGACTTGTCTCGTTTAAACAGAATCAACCGAACTATTTCCTTGTTGGATGATAACAATAGAGCTAAATCACATCTGAAACAGATCGATACCATGATCATTAAACCAAGTATTGATGTTAGAGGAGTGACTCAACAACATGCCAAGGATATTCCTCGACCTGTGCAAAGTCTGTTGAAAATCATTGGTGGTTGGGGCAAGGATTGGCGAATGCCCAGTTATCTTTTATTTGAGCCTGGCTATACCAAGGCATTAATAGAGTTGGGATACAATGATTCTTTAGCACAAAAGCAGGCGATTGTTGATTTTTTGAATTAATAAAGAACTGAATTTGTAAAACGTTACTTTACACCAAAAACTTCAATTGATTTCTTCAAAGTTAAGTTAAGCTATTGTTTTATAAACACTAAAAAAGTTATCCACAGAGCCTGTGGATAACTCTGTTAATAACTGTATTTTGATAGTGGTTAAAGCAAGGTGATATATAGCTTTTTATCATTTTGGTTAAAAATTAACCATTTATAAAATATCTAATAAAATCAATGACATAGGTGCAAATTGTGGACAAAGGTCACAAATAATTTTTTTTAAAACTTCAAAATAATCCTTGACAGTCACTGTTGTGCATAAATCAATAACTTAGCGGTTATTCTTAACAGGTTTAATGATAAATACCTTGTATGTCAAGCTTTAAACCTGCTGCTTTTAATATTTTCAAGGATAGATAATAAACCTTTTAATTTGTGTTTGTTAACTCAGTTTTTGTGGTTTCTAACAAAATATCGACTAACTGTCGGTACATAAAGGGCATCTTCATTCAGTATATGTCCAAACAGCCAGTCATGTAATAGATCTAATAGTGATTGTGCCACATCTTCACCTTTTGCAGACCTGTCTTTATAGTCAAATATTTTATTGCTAAACTCAATGTGATTTTTGCTGTGTTCTTTCATCTTGGAGTAACCAGCTTCCTGAAGTAAAGCCTCCTCAAAAGCGAAATGTGAAATGGTATAGTCAACAAGTTCAATAATGGTATTTGTCACTTTGCTTGTATTGTCACCTTGGGTGTGACAGACTTTATGAAGCTGATTGATATAGCTGACGATTCGTTGATGTTGTCCATCAATGACATCAATGCCTGTATTGAGTTTTTCTTGCCATTCTAAATATGCCATATTAACCTCATTTTATCCAAAAAATTTCTTAAGAGAATTTTTCAACCAGCCACTTTTCTTAACTTTAAGGTGCATTTTATTTTTTACTACTTCAGAATAATCATTGTCATCATTTTTGATGTGATTAACTAGCCACGTTTTAAGTGTGATCAATAATTCTAAGGTGATGTCTTCGCCTAACTTATGGCGATCAACAAATACTCCAACTTTCCTAACAAACAGTTTGTGAACCCTCTTATGGGCGTTGACAAACATATAACCGCTTTCTTCCATCAACTCTTCTTCAAAAGCAAAATGTGAAAGTGTGTAATCAACAAGCTGATTGAGTACGTTGTCGACTTCTTCACGGTTTGTTGTTCCTTTTATTTCTTCAAGCTGATTGATGTAATCAACTATACGTTTGTGTTGTTTATCAATTGGGGGGATGCCAATTTCTAATTCGGAAGTCCACTTTAGTGCATGCATTTATTTAGCCTTTGGTATTATCACGGCTAATTTATCATTTTTTTCTATTCAATAAAAGTACTTATATCAACAGAATAAAGCAATCTTGATAAGGGTCAAGAGTAAATGACAGTACTTACTTTTGCATTGCTATGATTGATCTTTATTTTTAGAGTATATGTTTTGTTTTATTGTTTTCATGAAAGTAGTCACCGTGGAACATTCGGCTAAATCTCTTGGATAATAACCATTGACAATATCTGTATAATCTTCTGTAAATAATATGTATACATCTCTGATGTGAAATTCATCAAGATCATAATCATCTGCCATTTCATTAGGGATTGCGTCTGTGTGTTTGATGAACAAATCAGCCACTTCACTTGCTAGCTTATTCATATCGGTATATTTTTTATACAAACATTTGTTTTTTTCCACTTCAATTGTTAAAAGAGCTTCACCAGATTCTTTAAATCGAATATAAAAATCATAATCGCTGAATAAATCTATTGTAGGCATGTATAAATTTGTAATACCGTTCAACGCTGTAAAAAAATCACAGTAAGTCTCATAATCATCATGACCGGAATCCTGTTCAAACTCAACCATAAATTTTTTGGCTTTATCAATAAAAGACGCAATTTTTTCAAACGGTTGGTTTTCATTTGTTATTTTATGTTTCTGTATTAACATTATTTTTTCTCATTGATTTTCAGTGGTAAAGTATGTCCAATATTTTAACATGATAAATGTTTTTTGAAAAATGATCCAGTGTGAGCTATATCCTCGTCATTTTAAGTTATAAATAGACTTCATAAGTCATTAAACGTTAGAAATATCCGCTTCAGCAACAATCCAGCGATCAATGATTTTTTGACATATTTGTGGATATTGTACAATTAAATCAGTGGCCAGTTTTTGCGCTTTTTGAAAGAGGGGCTTGTCACGCTCTAAGTCGGCCAGTCTAAATTGTACGCTGCCTTTTTGTTTGCTGCCTAATAATTCACCAGCACCCCGAATTTTTAAATCATGTCTGGCGATTAAAAAACCATCATTACTATGTCGCATAATATCAAGACGTTGCTTTGCGATTTTGCCAAGAGGTGCTTGATACATCAAAACACAATGGCTTTTTTTGTTGCCTCTGCCAACTCGACCACGTAATTGGTGTAGTTGTGATAGTCCCAATCGTTCTGCATTTTCAATGACCATTAAACTGGCGTTGGGCACATCTACCCCCACTTCTATTACTGTGGTTGCTACCAGTAGATCAAGTTTGTGGGTTTTGAATTGGTTCATCATGGTGTTTTTTTCATTTGACTTGAGCCGTCCATGCACTAAACCTATATTTAATGAGGGGAACCATTGTTGTAGTTCTTCATAGGTATCTGTGGCTGCTTTGGCGCGTAACACTTCTGATTCTTCGATAAGCGTGCATACCCAGTAGGCTTGCTCACCCTGTTGACAGTTGGCTTTTATACGTTCGGCAATTTGTGGCATTTTGGTGTTGGAAATAACCAGGGTGGATATTTCCTGCCGTCCTGGTGGTAATTCGTCAATGACAGAAATATCTAAATTAGCATAAGCTGTTTGTGCTAATGTGCGCGGTATTGGTGTGGCTGTCATTATCAACATATGTGGCTGCAGGCTTTCAAACTGGCCTTTGTTTCTTAAGGCCATTCTCTGGTGTACACCAAATCTGTGCTGTTCATCTATTATCACTAAACCCAGAGCGCTAAAAATAACGTCTTTTTGAAATAATGCATGGGTGCCAATGATGATTTTCACTCCATTTTTGATCTTATCCAATACTTTTAAACGCGCTTTGCCTTTGATAGCTGCTGATAGAAATACAATGTCTTTGCCATCAAACCAGTTGTTAATGGTTTTGCAGTGTTGTTCTGCCAAAATTTCGGTTGGAGCCATCATGGCAGTTTGGTGGTTTTGCCTAAAGGCAGCCAGGATAGCCAGAGCGGCGACAACTGTTTTACCACTGCCAACATCGCCCTGTATCAGGCGCTGCATTGGATGATTTTTTGCTATGTCCTGATGGATTTCTTTTATGACGCGGTTTTGTGCATTGGTTAATTGAAATGGTAGCTGTTTGCAGAATTTATTTATGGCTGCATCGTTAATGGGTAGTTCTGGCGCATAGAGTGTTTGTATTTTTTGCTTGATCTGTTTCATGGCTAACAGGTGAGCGAGAATTTCTTCCAAAATTAATCGTTGTTGACAGGGGTGCTGACCTGAGATCAGCGCGTTGCTATCAGCCGTAGCTGGCGGTTGGTGTACATATTGGAGTGCATCTGTCAGCTTGGGTAAGTGTAGTTGTTGTAATATTTCAATGGGTAAAAATTCTTCTACAGTAATTTCTCCTTCATCAAGTAGTTTAATGACTTGATTCATGGCTTTTTGTATGGTGCTTTGGTTTATTCCTTCTGATTTCGGATAAATTGCGGTCAGAGACTGCTGTAAAGGTAAGGGCGTGTCATCAAAATGTTGGTATTCTGGGTGTAGCATTTCTATCATGTGTTGGCCATATCGTGCTTCACCATATGCACGAATATTGCTACCAGTTTTCATTTTTGCCCGTTGTGAATAATAGAAGTTAAAAAACTTTAGGGCCAGGGTTCTGCTACCATCATCAATTTCACAAACGAGCATGGGCTTGTGAGTATTAATCAGATAGGTGCGTTGTACCTGACCTTCAATCAATGCTGTTTGACCAAAAGTTAAGTCACATATTTTGCTGATCTTTGTTTTGTCCTGATAGCGCAGAGGTAAATAAAAAAGTAAATCGTTAACCTGTTTTATGCCCAATAGTTCTAGCTTTTGTGCTGTTTTTATTCCTATGCCTTTAAGTGAGGTTATTTTCACAGGATAAAGGCCTAGTTAATGGCATCTTCTATGCTGTTAATTTTGTTGAGTAACTGTTCATCAACAGCAACCTTTTCATGGCTGGAATAGTTCAACATGACGATTCTACCTGTGCCTATTGAGGTGGTTTTTTTATAGTGATGACTATAAATAGCATATTCCATTAAAAAACCATGAGAATGTTTTTCGATGACTCTGGTGCCTACTGTTATGGTATCGGGGTAATTTAATGGCAGTTTGTAACGGCAGTTTGTTTCTGCCAGTATCGGTGCGACATTGTCTTTGCTGCCTTTGCCCATAACGCCCAATTTTTCAAAATAGGCAATACGGGCAGATTCAAAATATCTAAAGTACATGACATTATTGACATGGTTAAATGCATCCATATCTCCCCACTGAACGGTGAGTTCAATTTGGACATGGTATTTGTTGTTAAATTTTTCTAATGGTTTCATGACTTGACTTCTTTTAAGCTGTTATTTATTGAGTTTAAAGCCAAAATCGCCTGTATATTCAGCTGCCAATGATACAAATACTACCCATGCAGCAACGTTTTGAGCGATTTCCTCAGCTACGATTTTGTCCATGGTATCATCTGGCGTGTGGTGTAGGTCAAAGTAATTGCTGCCATCCTGATACAGTCCCATGGTTGCCATTCCCATTTTTTTAAGTGGTGATATATCAGCTCCAGAACGTCCATTATTCCCTGCATAGCCAATTCCCAGTGGTGCTAAAAGTTCTGCCATTTTTGCAATAATGGGTAATGATTCATCGGATACATTTGAGGCAATGGCATAAATAGGAGCTGCGCCAAAGTCAGACTCTGCTCCTATGATATGCTGCTCTAGTTTATTGGCATGTGCTTTCGCGTAGGCTCTTGCTCCACTGAGTCCGTACTCCTCGTTTGCCCACAAAACCACTCGTATGGTGCGATAAGGCTGAATACCTGAATCTTTAATCAGTTTTGCGCTTGCCATGGTGATTGCACAACCTGAGGCGTCATCAATGGCGCCTGTGCCTAAATCCCATGAGTCTAGATGACCGCCAATGATAACTACCTCATGTGGTTTTTCTCTGCCAGTGATTTCACCAATGACGTTTTGTGAAGTGTATTGACCATCCCAGTGTGAGCCTAATGTGTATTTAAAGATTATGGGTTTATTGCGTTTTAACATATTAACCAATAGATCGGCATCAGGATTTGAAATGGCTCCTGCGGGAACAATTTCACCTTTTTTATAGAGTCGTATTTCCCCCGTTTCTGCATTTCTATCATAAGATTTCATGCCACCGGTGTGTGGATCTCTGTTGTTGTCTGTACCTATGGAGCGAATAATGGCTCCAATGCCACCTTTTTGTGCAGTGACAAATGCGGCTTTATATCTGGCACCATTGGCTTTGCCATAACCGCTGCCATTTTTAGCTCGTTGCATGCGATTGCTGATAAAAGTGATTTTACCTTTAATCAGTGTTGGGTCAGCATCCTCAAGGTCTTCGATGGTGGCAAAGTGAATAATTTCTCCTTTTAAGCCTTTTTTAGGAGTAGCAAGAGAACCGCCTAATGCGGTTATTTTTATGTGGTGCGGATAGGGTGAAAGTATTTCGGCTGTTTCTACTCCGCGAACCCAGCGGGGAAAGGTAACGGGTTCTGTGTAAACTTTATCGAAACCCAATTCTTTAAATTTGGCTACTGCCCAGGCAACAGCCTTGGCATCATTTTCACTGCCACCTAATCGTGCTCCCACTTCAGTGGTTAGTGATTCTGTGATATCATAGGCAGTCGTATCAAGTAGTGCCTGATCGCGTAATGCGCTTACTTTTTCAATGAACTGATCAGAAAAATAGTCATCAGCCAAGGCGTTCCCCAAACAAAACAAAACCAATGCTGCGATTGATATAAAGGTTTTAAACATAAAATCTCTCTGGTAATTATTATTTATTAAATGTTATCACAATATTGAGAATTATAGGACTGTAATTTTCTTATTATTTAAAATATAGCTTTGTATACTGTCCATTATCATGACGGGTTCAATTAGCCCTCACCTCGATATAGAAAGCACCTTTAATGCAGGATCCTTTGCTATGCCAAGCAAAATAAAAAATGCCAAGCCAGCAATAAGGTGACTCAGCATTTTTCATATTCACTATACGACCCAATTGTTGGTATTTCTAATTTGTGTTGCTATACCTGGACTAGGGAGTAAGAATAAATTTGTAAATATCATTATTAAAGATGTGGTAGACATTTCCCAGTTCATCTTCACCAAATCCTCGGGTGCCAAAATTAACATCTATCCAGGTGGTAAATGACCAGTTACCTGCAGAAGGTGTGGCAAAATTTATTTCTCCACCACAAAAGTCCGAAAAGATATACAGGCCT
>JAESTH010000031.1 GCA_016763695.1 Alcanivoracaceae bacterium | reverse complement strand
TGCATTGCCTGTGTTCTCTATGGTAAATCTATAATTAATTATATCACCAACACTGATAGTATTACTGTTATCAATATCATCAATCACCCCAGCTGATTTAGTCAACACCACTGATGGGGGTGCAATATCAAGCAGACAGCCAGGTTGAAAACCGGCGTTCCATGGGTCATAACTGATTGTACCTGTACTTGAATAGACAATTGCTGCACCCGTTCCTGTGCCAACTCCTGATGGACCACTGATATCTCCCCAATAGTTATCGGTGAAAGGTTGATCCAGCGATATTCCAGAATAAGTGAGGCCATTGCTACTATTTGTAATACAATTATTGTTTGATCCAGCAGATAACAATGCTCCTTCTTTAATGGTAATAGCCGAATCAACAGCTGAATCTATCCAGTTAGAAGAGACAAGGTAAGAAGGACTTGAAATTGCTGTTATACTCTCAATATTTATGCCAGTATTAACCCCATTTGCAAGACTTGTTCCATTAGAATTAACTCCAAACCAATTACCCGCAATCATATTAGTGCTGTTATTATCATTACTAAGTGATATCCCAGTTAAACAATTGCCAAAGATGTTTCTTTCTAAACTGTCGTTAATCCCATCTAAATTTGAACCATATATATTATTGCTAGATTGTCTTCCAGAAAGACAAGTAGAGGTCTCTAAACCACTCATACCATCTGCGGTTAGAGCAAAATAATTTCCAGCAATAACGTAATTATTCCTAGAATTGTGATAAATTCCACGATTTCCAGCAATAATATTTCTTTCCGAAACATCATTGACTCCATCTGAATTTGTCCCAATTATTCCATTACTTCCTTGGGGAGATGTACAAGAAATACAGATTCCAGTACTGACTTTTAATTTTCCTGTTCCCTCGGCATTAACACCCAAATGATTACAGTTGACCCAATGTTTAGCATTGCCATGAAATTTAATAGCATCATCGGCATTTGTTGTTTCTCCACCAATACTTAGTCCTTTTACAACGGATGGTTCTGAACTGTTGAGTATAATAATATCAATAAAACTTGTGTTATTCAGTTCAATGCGCATATAAGATGCGGCATTGTTGGTAGCACAGACATTAGCTGGAGCAGTACCATATTGCGGTTGTGTAGTTCCATCGATAATAACAGCATCGGTGATTGCTGGTAACTCTGATAAAACAGTAATATGACAGACACCAGCCCCATCGCAATCTCCTTGGGCTATATCAAAGTTAACTTCATCTTGCCCAGTATTATTGTTACTATCAATAATGGCTTGACGCAGGCTACCAACACCTGCATCTGTACCATTGGTTACGGTAAAGATTGTTGCATTTATACTCATACTCAGCAATTGCAATAGTAGTAATATTGCAATCTGACTATAATTCATTCTACTTTTTTGATTCACGATTTCTCTCGCTGTTAATATTTAATCGAGACAAATTGTAGTGAGTTGTGAAAATATAGGTTTGGCTAAATGAACCAAATATTTGCACATTTGATTCAATTAGATTGTTACAGCTTTGATTGATTGATCTATAGGGGTATATTTCCACCGTTTTTAGTAATTAATATTCCTCTATAGCTATTATTAAATTGAATAGATCATGAAAATGACTGTAATCCTTGAACATTTAAAATTCCATTTTGGCCATAATCACCCATTGGATCTTCTAGAATAATAATTTCTCTTAACCATAGCTTGAAATTAATATACATCTACCTGTCACTTGTATACTTGTTGTACATTAAGATTATTAGGTTATTCCCATTTTGTTATTTCTTTTGATTTTGCACGTATGTGTTTGTTCATTCCCAAATAGGGAATTGAGAAAGGATGAGACCTGATTTAAAATGTCATTCTTTCATCAAACAAGAAGGTATTAATCCATGAAAATTCGTACAGAATTTAAAGTATCTGTTCCTGCAGAAAGGGCTTGGGAAGTTATCGCTGAAAAATTTGGAGATGCAGCTGAGTGGGCGGCGACTCTGGAGTCTACATCATTAAAGGGAAGTTTGGGTGTAGGTGCAATAAGGACTTGCCGCACCAAAGGAGTGGGTCCCTTTCCCCCAGCTACCATTGAGGAACGGTTAATTGATTTTGACTCTAAACAACTACGATATACTTATGTTGTTGAAAGTGGACTCCCTGCTATTTTCAAAAGTGCCCAAAACACCTGGTCAGTTGAATCTATTAGTGAAACAAGTTGTATTATTCACACTCTTGTTATCGCAAAACTGAACTTTTGGTTACGTCCATTAGAGTGGCTTTTTCCTCTCCTTTTGAAACGTGATCTAAAAAAGACATTTGAAGAATTGAGCCATTTCATAGAGCAAGGGAAGCCCCACCCTAGAAAGGTTAAGTCCATCTCCAAGCGGGCAAAAATATGACAGAACTAAGCGCAATCGGTATTCAGTTAAGACAACATCGCAAGCAACGCGGCATGTCCCAGTTAGATCTAGCCCATACTGCGGGTTCTACCTCTCGCTATATTTCGTTTATTGAAACTGGCCGATCACGACCTGGACGAGAAGTTATATTGCGAATTGCCGACGCCTTGAATTTAACACTTCGGGACAGCAATGAGCTTTTGGTAGCTGCAGGTCTTCCCGTGGCTTATGCACAAAGACCACTTGAAGATGAGGAAATGAAGCCCGTGCGGCGTATTATTGAACAAGTTCTTAAAAAGCACGATCCATTCCCGGCGTGGGCTATCGGTCCTGGTTTGCGTTTTTTGGCATCGAATCAGACCGCAGAAAAAATCTATCCTGGTCTGGTTGGCATGGATCCACAAGAAATGATTGATTTTTGGTGCGCACCTTCGGGCAACATAAATGCAACTGAAAGAGCCTATATTGTGTTCCAAACCATGCATGGGCTTAGACATGAAGCATTCCATTACCCTCATCCAGATATCCCAGAACTACTAAGGCAAGTTGAAGCATACGCAGCCGAAATTGAGGAACCACCACTTTTTTCTGATTCTCCAGTAATGTGCCAACTATTATGGTCAATGGTCAGCTAGTACAGACACTTTCAACCGTGATGCGATTTGATAAAGTCGTTAACGTAACAATGGCAGAAATTAGAGTGGAGCTTATATTTCCTGCTGACGATGAGAGTGAGGCAGTTTTTAGAGCATTATAAAAATTAAAAAATTTAATGTTAGTAGAAATAATACTGCAATTTTTACAATCATTGCAATACAAAGATTTAATTTACAAATAGGGAGAATGGGAAAAATAGGTGATTTAATACATGCCTATCCCATTCATTACCTTATTATTAATAACTATCAATAAAGGAGCCTATTGTGGCCACAGTAAAAAAAGTCGGATCCTTAAAGCTGCTGCAAGCCAAGCTTGGAAAGTTCTGATCAATTCAACAAGATAGACCGTGGACTAGGTGCCAAACGTCAATGTAATCTTTGTTCTACTGTAAATCTTTTTTTTTTTATGTTTAGTTACCTCATTTTCCATACTAAAGAGCTAAAAATATCTCCAGGTTTATTCAATCATTACAATCAATTAGGGCATAATAATACTGAGTCCAAATGGACTATCGTTTTCTCCAAACCCAATGTTTAAAAGACTGCTTTTCTTAGCTGCGATTCTTTCTTTAGTTGAGCTGTAATGACAGCCTTCAGGAATTTGTAGCATAGCTGCCCTTATTGAATTTAGCTTTAATTGAGAGCCTGTAAGTAATACTCAGCTTGGGTTATTTGCAAAGAGACGCTGTTTACAACGCCTCTTTTATGTTGTGGTTAATTGACCTCTTATTTTTTTGATTTAAAAATCAAATGATTTGTTATCATCAATATTCAATACACCATCAAAATTATAATCACCCATTGGATCTTCTAAAATAAGAATTTCTCTTAACCACAGCTTAAATACCTGTAATTTGCGGAATGAATAATCCCCATTAAGGTAAAATATGTGGTCATAGAACTGGATGGCATCATTGTCATAATCATAAATAACTGGGTTTAGACTGAACCTGCTTGTTAAAGATCCTACAAAATCTAACAACCCTACATTTATCTCTTCAAAATCATCTGCAAAAATAACGTCATCCGAAACCACAAAGAATTCATGGCTCGTGGATATATCCTCACCACCATTTTCCACACCACCATCATCTTGCATTTTAATTAAGATTATTGCGAGCCCATAGTTATTATCGGTAAAGTCCAATCTTAATGTTCCATTTGTTGCAGTATTAACATCATTAAGAATAAATGAAGAATCTGCAACAACAACAGTATTAAAAGCTTGAACTTCTTGATCGGATTCATTATTTGGACCAAAAACAAAGTGACTGGCAAAATTTGGAATGTCAACTATATTGTTGTCTGGATTTAATTGGTTGACATTATAAATATCACCCATGATTGAAAATGCTGGTGCATCATTAACTGGTAAAACATTTATATTTAAAGATGAAGAAACTGTGTGCATACCATCTGTGATCATAAAATCAAAGTCGCCTGCCCAAAAAGATCAGTAGGTGGTGTGTAATTAAAATTACCATTGGCTTCGATAATAATGATGCCGCCAATACCTCCCAAATTATATGTGCCTGGAGTTTCTATATTTAAGGGATCACTA
>JAESTH010000135.1 GCA_016763695.1 Alcanivoracaceae bacterium | reverse complement strand
TTGAGCCAGTCTTTTTGTAGGCTTTTACTTTTTTTTGCTTCAGTCTGTTTTGTGCTGGCCTTTGTCACTGGATGTTCGATTTTGGCCTTTTGTGCCACCAGGGCTGTGGTTATTGTCAGGATGGCTATGAGGGTGGTTAGTTTCAATGTCTTCATGTTCTTCTCCATAAGATGAGGTTGGCAATTAGTGCAGACAGGCTAAATATTATGGGGCTGTGTTTATTTATATTGGCAATTATATTGGTGGCTGTCGTTGTGTTTTCTGGGGTTTCTATGCTGATTGTTGCGGTGTTTGTTAACCCCTGTTGATCTGTGACCTGATATGTAAATGTGACGGTGCCAGACCAGTTGTTTTCTGGAACATAAGTCAGGTTTGGCAATGTGCCTGTCAGTTGTCCTGATTCCGGTTGTGATAGCAATTGGTAGACCAATGTTGCTTCGTTTTCATCTGTGGCGGCCAATTGTAATAGCAACGCTGTATTAATATCAGTCTGTAGCTGCTGGTTGTTTATGATTGGTGCGGCATTTAGCTGTATGTTGTCACTACAGGTTAATGGATTGTGATTAAGTTGATTGTTGTTGTGCCATGACTGGGCGATTATCTGACCATTTATGTTGCTAATTATTACGCTATTTTCTTCAAAACCATTACGAAATATCTCATCAACAGCTGGTAGCTGGTTGGTTATGTCTGCATGGATGGCCAGTATATTTGCATTGATTGTGCTGGCGTTTATGCTTATTTGCTGCGCTTGATGAAAATTGAAGATGACATATTGACTGATTGAACTCAGCTCTGCCATGTCCAGGTTTTGTAATCGTATGGTTTCACCACTGACATTGATGATGACATAGGCTGCATCAGCAATGCAGTCTATACTGATGTGGCGGCTATTTGCCAGTTCTGTGGCCTGTAGATTGTAAACCTGCATTGTCGAGGAGCATTGACCCTGCAAATTCAATTGACCATTGATAATGCTATGTGTGCTGTTTTCTGGCAGTTGTGACAAGGCTGCGCTAAACAGACTGAGATCATGATAGGCCTCATCAAAATCTATTGGCAGGTTGGTATTTTCGATGATTTGCGCACTGGCATGCATGTTATCAATGACGTTTTGACCTATGTGTGCCTGCGCCCCTGCCAGTATGTTGCCATAATAGACCTGACCCTGGGCAAAATCGATGTCTGCGCCTGCAATCAATACATCTGCTGCATTATCCAGGCTTAGTTGTTGGCCAATGGTGTAGTCGTTGATGAGGATGTTATGTCCTGCTGCTATTCGGCCAGCTACTGATGATGACTGTGCCTGATAGTCAGCAAATGTCAGTACATTGTAGGGTGTTGCTGCTTTGAAGCCAAAGATGCTACAGCTGCCTATGTTGCTGAAATGCACATTTATGGTCACTGCTAAGCTGTGATTGCCAGCCTGGTCAGTTGCGATAAATATCAATTGGTTGTCGCCGTCATTTAAGTGTACTTGGCTGAACTCAAATTCACCCCCTGCATTTGCGCTGGTGCTTAGCTGTACTGAATCATTATCCAGGGTAATGCTGGCATGTGGATCACTGCTACCGGTGATGCTGATATCGTTGATATCAATCTGCTGGTTGTTGCTCAGGTTGGTGACGGTGATGGCAGGTGCGGTTTTGTCTATGATAAACTGTATAGATTTTTGCATGCTATTATTCACTTCATCTGTGGCACTTATGTTAAGCAGGTATTGTCCCTCAGTACTGATGATGTCACCTGAGTTGACGGGATGACCATTGAGTTGTGCATCTTGCTGATATTGGTGATCGTCACTGATCTCAAATTGAATCAACACATCCTGATTGGTGAGACTGCCATCATCGGGGCTGATGATGGTTATTTGTGGTGCGATGGTATCTACTGCAAAGTTTAAGGCTGTGGTTTGTCTGCTATTGCTGGCACTGTCCTGTACTCGATATCTAATGCTGTGGCTGCCGTTGCTGAGTTGCAGGCTGGCAATGTAGTTGTCTGCAGCGGTATGTACCATTGGTTGCCATATTGTGCTGTTATCCATTTCATAGCTGACTTCTGTGATAGCTGAGTATTGGTCATTGACTGTTATTGAAGCTGTCAGTTGGCTATTATATACCTGGTTTAATACTGGTGAACTGATGTTAATCTCTGGTGCTGTTGTGTCTATTAAGTTTATTAAGCTCTGGTCTTTTTGTTGCCATTGATTGTTAATAAAGACACTGAGTATCAGTTGGTATTGAGCCGGTATTATTGTGGCGGTACTGAATGTCGCTGTTTGAGTTAAGGTTTGTGCGGCAATTAAATCAACGCTGCTGCTGTGGGTATCTATCAAGAGCGCTGAAATGCTGTCAAATAGCTGAATTCGCAGCGCTAATCCTGACATGTCGTTGTTAGCCTGGTTGGTTAATTGATAGTTAACCTGTAAATCCCCTTCTATTGGGGCTTCGACTGGCGTATTTAATTGTGCCTGAACATCTATTTGCTCAATGGCAGTGACTGTCAGTATCACTATCTGTGACAGGTTGTTGGACAAATCTTGTGCCTGTATTGCGATGCTATTGTTGCCTAGTTGTAATGGCACATCTGCGAAATTGAAGTCACCATTTATATCTGCCTGGCTACTGGCCTGGTAGCCTGTCATGGTTAGGGTCACTAATGATAAAGCTTCGGTATTGCCGTTGACAGCGGTTGTGGTGTTACCTATTTGGGCATTGTTGGCGGGGAATATTATATTGACCACTGGCGCACTCAGGTCTATGCTGAAGTTTCTGCTGTCGGTACTGCGATTACCCACTGTATCCTCGGCACTGACCAGTAGGAAGTAGTTGCCTTCGGCACTGATTTCATGATTGGCAGTGATGGTTTCACCATTGAGTAATATTTGTGAGTTGAGCAGATTGACATCACTGATATTTACGCTGGCGGTAACACTATGGTTGTAACGCTGATTATCGACACCTGTTATGGTTATATCTGGGGTGATGGCATCAACGCTGAAATTGAGTGTTTTCTGGCTGTTATTGCCAAAGTTATCGCTGACCCAAAAGTTTATCTGGTGTGCGCCGTCACTGAGGTTAAACAGGGGATATTGATACAGTTCATTAATGTTGTTGATATTGAAGTCCTGCACATTACCCTGGTTGATGTCGGCACTTTGCAATTGAATAGTCGTTACTTGCCCATGCAAATCAGATACGGAGAAGCTTATATCCAGATTTGCGGGGTTAAGACTGTTCGCCAATGGTGCGGTGATGGTTATTTCTGGTGCGCTGCTATCAATGGCAAAGATCGAACGGGTATCCAGTAGCTGTTGTGGGCTTTGACCAATAGAACTCAAGTCGGCATAAAGTGCCAGCAGGTAGTTTTGATTGTTTAATGCCTGTGATGATAAACGGCTATTTATCACTGTACTCTGACCAGGTATTAGTGAAACAACACGGGTACTGGTGTCCATTTCTGTAAAAGAATCGGTACCGAGCAATGTGATTGTGACGGGTATGTTGTTTAGCTCTGCATCACCGGGGTTGTTTAATGTGTAGTCGATGACAAAATCATCACCCAAGATGATGTTTGTTGGTGTATTTGCTATCTGTCCCTGTAATTCTAATCTTTGCTGTGCAGCAAGTACATTAAAAGGCCAGGATAGGATTTGCTGGTCGTTGTTGGCATTAAACTCCAGTTGTAGCAGGTAGTCTCCTGCATCCTGTGCCTGCCAC
>JAESTH010000134.1 GCA_016763695.1 Alcanivoracaceae bacterium | reverse complement strand
TTTTATTTATAGCAGATTTTGCAATGCATAAGGTGGTTGTTTGCACCATATATTTTAAAACCATCCACCAAGAGTAAAATATTTTGGATTTTCCGTTTTCTCTATTGATCATGGGTACTTCTATTTCAGAAATTTGCATATTTGCTTTAGTTAACAGCAACAATACTCCAACATCCTGATAATCTAATAGGCTAGCAGCTGATGAAGACAGTATTCTCATGGCTTTTCGGTCATATATTCTAAATCCAGAGGTTAAATCTTCAATTTTCAGGTGTGTTATGGCTTTAAAAAACCACCACGCCACTCTCTTTGAACGACTTAGTCTTTGTGTATAAGTACCAATGACAACATTGGCACCAGATTTGGTTATGTGTTTTTTTAATGATTTTGTGCCACTACTGAGGTGTTGCCCATCAGCATCCATAGTAATAACATATTTATAACCATTTTTTAAAGCATACCGAATACCTGTCTGTGTGGCTCCCCATGCTCCCAGCTGTAATGGCAAATTTATCAATTCAACATTGTTGTCACTGACAATTTTAGCAGTATCATCGGTTGAAAAATCATTAACAACCAAAATATTGTGTAATCCATCCGTGTGTAGCTTTTCTATCACTGATTGAATGCTTGATTCTTCGTTCAGTGCTGGAATAACTATAAGTGAATTCATATAAAAAACATCTTTAATAAAGGACCATAATTTTATATGATGCTCATATGAACTGCAAATATGATTCCATCAGGTGTTAAATTAATTGAATAAAAGACAGAAAAATAAAGAAAATATTGTTTTACATGATATTTTTGATATCAAAGGAGGCGGCGAGCGGCTGGCTATTTCGTTGGTTCATGCGCTGAATGCAGATCTGGGATATGGAAAACATTCTTTCAACAGTTTTGATCTGTCTGATGAGAAAATTGATAAAATCTACAATCTGCATTTAAAGCTAGAATTTGCAGGGCTTAAAACCTGGGCACTTTCACAATTGTTCAGCCAAAAGACTGGGTTTTTAAGAGATTATAAAAAGGTCATCTACAGTGGTATTATTTGTCCATTAGCGATAAAGAATCACCAAAATGGAGGCAATTACTATTACTGTCATACGCCACCACGGTTTGTTTATGATAAATTTGAGCATTATTTAAGACAAAATTTTTTGCCTCAGCAAATGATGATGCGCTTACTAGTCTCATGGTTTAGACCTCAATATGAGGCATCAGTGGCCTTGATGGATGTGATTTTGACCAACTCTGTGTTTGTGAAAGCCAGAATAAAGAAATACCTCAATCGCGATTCGGTGGTTATTCACCCGCCTTGTAATATACAGAAATTTCAGCATAAGCCGTCTCAGGGCTATTATTTATCAACAGCAAGGTTTGATGCCCTGAAAAGAGTGGATGAAATTATCAAAGCGTTTATTAAAATGCCAGATAAAAAACTGGTTCTATGTTCTAGCGGAGTGGAAGATAAAAAGCTGAAAAAATTAGCGGCCACAGCTAAAAACATATCATTTACTGGCCAAGTAAATGATAAAGAGCTGTCACGATTGATAGCTGAAAGTATTGCGACCATATATATACCTGAGGATGAAGATTTTGGAATGTCCCCAGTAGAGTCAATGGCAGCAGGCAAGCCTGTTATCTGTAGTGGACACGGCGGACCAACAGAAAGTGTGATTGATGGTGAAACAGGACTTTATATTGTAGAAAGCAATATCCAACAGAGCTTAATTGACAGTGTCGGCAAACTGGATGTTAATAAGGCTACAAAAATGCGCAATGCCTGTGAAAATAGGGCTTTAATGTTTAGTGAAGAAATATTTCAGCAAAAAATCCAAAGGTATGTTTTGGACTGATTATTTAGTGTCTGACCGATGAAAGGAATCGTAGCGAGGGAAAGCCCAGCATTTCTGTGGTAGATTGCTTCTTTCTCAAGCAGGCACTATTTATAACGCTTCTGTAATATTTTAACACGCTTTATGTAGTTTTCTGTCTCGCGGTAGGGAGGTACATTATTATTGTATTTTTTGACTGCGGTTTCTCCCGCATTGTAGGCTGCTAGAGATAACCTTAAATTGTTGTCATAAGTGTTTAATAAATGCTTTAAATAGGCAGTGCCTGCCTGAATATTTTGCGACGGGTCAAATGGGTTGGTTACAGAATATGTTTTTTGTGTAGCGGGCATCAACTGCATCAAACCCTGTGCTCCAGCACTGGATTGATTGTCCGCCTTAAAACTGGATTCTGCGTGAATAATCGCTTTTATTAAGGAGGGTTCTACAGTCCATTTTGTTGCAGCAGCCTGAATTTCTTTTTCAAATTTGTTTTTAACCAAAGGTGTGTTATACCAGTTGATTTTGCTTTTCCAAGCGCATTCTGGGCACCTGATATTGATAATTCGATAGTTTGTTACTTCTGGTTTTTTTGATGAATAATGTATAATTCCATCTTTATCAATGTGTTTATATACTTTTAGCGATTTTGCTAAGCAGGGACCTGTACAGGCAATAAAAAGGGCGGTAATAGTTAAAAATTGTTTCATGCTTTTCATTTTAAAGTATATTTCGTGCAATTGAATTTTTATACTTGAAAAATCAGCAAATAAACAAGAAAATAGACACGATTTGCAAATAGAAATTGTATTATATGTTCAAACTTAAATTTATACTGATAATTTTCACTTTAATTAGCTTAGGATCAACCGTGTTTGCTAAAACTGAAAAGGTCGATCAAATATTGATTGTTCAAAACCAAATTAATCAGGCTTACAAACTAGGCTATGTTGATGCGGCTCCTGTGGAAATGAGTTTTGTAGAGAAAAAAGTAATAGAGGCGAAGGCTGCCAGAGACGATAGAAAGAAAAAACTATTTATTAAATTGATTGAACAGATAAAGGTTGATTTGGCCATTGTCAAAAAACGTTTTGAAGTAAATCAATTACATCAACAGCTTTCAAAATTACAATCAGAAAACCTACAATCGAAGAAGATGTTGGATGAACTAAGGGAGCAACTATAATGAAGAGAAGTATTTTTATCCTCATATTGCTAGTGGTTTCATTTACAAGTGAAGCAAAAAGAGTGCAGGAACTGGACTATGCTAGTTTGCAAAAGGACTACAATAACATGATACATAATGAACAGTATAAGCCTTTTGCCAAACCTGAAAAACAAAAAGCCAAAAAAAGTGTAGAAGCACTTATCAATGGCAAGGTTAAACGAAAAAGCCGAGAACAGGCTGTCTATATTGCTCGCCATAAAATTGCTTATGCCAGACTTGTGGCTGAAGAACAGTGGATAGCAGCAGAGATTGAAATAGAACAGCAACAGGCGCATGTTTTTGAAGTGGCTATTTCAAAAACGGAAGCAGAAATTGCCAGACATGATGCGGAAGTCGCAAGAATGATGCTGATTGCACAACAGGAAGAATCACAAAGAGCTAAGGATAGGGCTGATCAAGCTGAAATTATTGCACAAAACAGCATTGAGCAGGCAAAATTATTAAAGCTGGAAACCGAAGCAGCCAAAAGATATGCACAAGCTCAAGCAGAAGAAGCTGACTTGGCTAAACAGGAAGCTGAGCTGGCTATTGAAGAAGCCGATTCTCTACGCAGAAAATTAAATTCCATTGCCACAGAACAGACAGACAAAGGTCTCATGATGACGTTGGGTGATTTTGTGTTTGATTCCAGTAAAGCCACCATTAAACAACAAGCAGTTGATAATTTCTCAAAAGTTGTGGAGTTTATTAATACCTATCCAGATAATCAGGTACGTATCGAAGGTCATACTGATAGTAGCGGTTCAAATAAACTGAATTTAAAACTCTCACAATTACGCGCAGATGCGGTTAAGGCGTTATTGGTGCAAAATGGTATTTTGGCTGGTCAGATTGAAGCAATTGGTATGGGTGAGGATTTTCCCATAGCTGAAAATACCAGCAACGCAGGTAAAGCAAAAAATAGACGGGTAGAAATTGTTATTCTACAATAATAGTTTCGACTCACCCCGTCATTTAAATATAGTGATAATAATCAGTAATATTTGTGAGATTATCGCCTTCGCGGTAATGACTAGAGGGGTGAGTAGTTACCAATAATAAATATTAGCAAATAAATTAAGACAATAAAATATTCCAAAAGGGGACAATATGAAAATAGTTAATTCGATACTGGAATTAATTGGCAATACGCCAATGTTAAAAGTAAATCGCTTAGATACTGGGATGTGCGATTTGTACCTGAAATTAGAAAATCAGAATCCAGGAGGTTCCATTAAAGACAGAATAGGCTTGTCAATGATTCAGGCAGCAGAAGACCGTGGTGACTTAAATCCAGGGGCAACTTTGGTAGAAGGTACAGCAGGAAATACAGGTATCGGACTGGCGCTGGTTGCTGCTCAGAAAGGCTATAAACTAATATTAGTCATCCCAGACAAGATGAGCAAGGAAAAAATATTTAACCTCAAGGCGATGGGTGCTGAAATTGTGTTAACCCGATCTGATGTTGCAAAAGGCCATCCACAGTATTATCAGGACTTAGCCAAGTCTATTGCTGAAGAAACTGAAAACAGTTATTTTATTAACCAGTTTGGTAACCCTGATAATCCAGCCGCACATGAGTGCACAACTGGCCCAGAATTATTAGAACAAATGGATAACAATATGGATGCTGTGGTTTTTGGTGTTGGCTCCAGTGGTACCATGTCAGGTTTATCAAAATTCTTTAGAGAAAAAGCACCTGATACAGAAATGATTCTGGCAGACCCAGTTGGAAGTATATTGGCTGAATACATCAATGAAGGAAACTTATCTGATGACAGCGGTAGCTGGAAAGTAGAAGGTATTGGCGAAGATTTTTTACCCAGCATCTCAGATTTTAGTTTGGTCACCAAGGCTTATGCTGTTTCTGATAAAGAAAGCTTTGAGGCAGGACGAGAATTATTGGCTAAAGAAGGGGTGTTAGGAGGTTCTTCAACAGGTACAATAATGACTGCAGCATTAAAGTACTGTCGGGAACAGACCGAAAAGAAAAGAGTGGTGGCATTGGTACCTGACACAGGTAACAAGTATCTATCCAAAATGTATAATGATTATTGGATGATGGACAATGGTTTTATTGAAACACCACAGTATGGTGATTTGCGCGATTTGATTTCGCGCCCATATACCAGCAATGATTTAATCGTGATGCGTCCAAATGAGACTTTGAGTACCGTTTATCAACGCATGAAATTATATGATGTATCACAGTTGCCAATTATGGAAGGTGATGAAATTATTGGTATCATTGATGAGTCCGATGTGATGATGTATGTTTATGATGATAATTCCAAATTTGAAGATCCTGTTAGTTCAGCAATGACAAAAAATCTGGAATTTATGGTAGTTACCAGTCCATTGGCAAAATTGTTACCTATTTTTGATCAGGGTAGGATTGCCATCATCAAAGATGAAGATAATAAGTTTTTAGGATTAATTACCCGAATTGACCTACTGAACTATTTAAGAAGAAGAGATAAAAATCAATGAGTAATGAACTAGATGAAAAATACAAAGGCTTACAGACACGAGCCATTCATGCCGGTCAGGAAGTATGTAAAGTAACTGGTGCTATCATGCCGCCAATTTATGCAACATCAACTTATGTGCAGTCATCACCGGGCGTACACCAGGGGTTTGAATACTCAAGAACCCATAATCCAACACGTTTTGCCTATGAAAGAGCGGTTGCCAATTTAGAAAATGGTTGTAATGGTTTTGCTTTTGGTTCAGGTATGGCTGCTACTGCAACCATCTTAGAGTTATTGGATTCGGGTTCACATATCATTGCCATGGATGATTTATACGGTGGTACCAATCGTTTGTTTAATCGTGTGCGTAAACGCACAGCAGGGCTGGAATTTGCTTTTACCGATTTAACTGTAGAAGGTAATATGGAAGCAGCTTTACAGGAAAACACCAAAATGATCTGGATTGAAACACCAACCAACCCTATGTTGAAACTGGTTGATTTAGAAAAAGTAGCAACATTTGCAAAAAAGCATGATTTAATTGCCGTTGCTGACAATACTTTTGCATCACCTTATTTACAGAATCCTTTGGATTATGGTTTTGATATTGTTATGCATTCAGCGACTAAATATATTAACGGTCATTCTGATATGATTGGTGGTATGGTTGTGGTTAAAACCGCAGACATGGCTGAAAAATTAGGCTTTTTACAAAATTCAATAGGTGCTGTTCAGGGGCCTTTTGATAGTTATCTGGCTTTACGCGGGGTGAAAACCTTACCATTACGTATGAAGGCTACCTGTGAAAATGCCATGAAATTAGCAAAATGGCTAGAATCAGACCCAAGAATAGAAAAAGTAATTTACCCAGGTCTTGAGTCACACCCACATCACGAACTGGCAAAAAAACAAATGCGTGGATTTGGTGGTATAGTCACCATATTAATAAAAGGTGGTGAACAGGCCAGCCGAGAAATGTTGGAAAAATGTCATATCTTTGCATTGGCAGAATCACTAGGTGGCATAGAAAGCCTGGTTAATCACCCTGCAATCATGACGCATGCTTCGATTCCTTATGAGGAACGTCAAAAAATTGGTATCTATGATAATCTGGTTAGGTTATCAGTAGGTATAGAAGATTACGAAGATCTAAAGGCAGATTTAGATTATGCATTAGGTCAATAATTAATGATGGGCATAGCCCATCTTACAAATGTAGGATGGGCCCATGCCCATCATTTAAATAGGTATAGAAATGATAAGTTCACATATTCCCAATGTTCCTGCTCCAATAAATGAGCCAATTAAGCAATATATACCAGATTCGGTAGAAGCGATCACGTTAGCTGCTGAGTGGGATAAAATGGCAGCAACAAAGTATGAAATTCCCTGTGTTATTAATGGACAGGATGTTTTTACCGATAAAACAGAAAACGTGGTTATGCCACATAAACATGCGCATGTTTTGGGTGTCTCCAATTTGGCCGGTGATAAAGAGCTCAATGCAGCAGCAGATGCAGCGATTGCAGCACAGCACAAGTGGCGGGAAATGCCATGGCAGTCACGCGTAGCCATATTTTTAAAGGCAGCTGATTTACTGGCAGGACCATATAGAAATACTATTAATGCAGCAACCATGTTGGGACAGTCAAAAAATTGCTTTCAGGCAGAGATTGATGCGGCTTGTGAATTTATTGACTTTTTACGCTTTAATGCGCATTTCTATCAACAGATTATGCAACAGCAGCCTGTATCCTCAGAAGGTGTATGGAATCAGTTGGACTGGCGTCCGCTAGAAGGGTTTGTATTAGCCATTACTCCACTTAACTTTACGGCCATTGCTGGTAACTTGCCTGCAACTCCTGCTATGTGTGGAAATACCGTAGTTTGGAAACCTTCAGGTACACAAATGTTATCTGCACATATTATTATGAAAATATTTAAACAGGCAGGGTTGCCAGATGGAGTGATCAATATGGTTGCTGCAAATGGCCCAGATGCTGGGCGGGTATTATTGCCGCGTCCTGAATTGTCAGGAGTACATTTCACTGGTTCTACTAGCACATTCCAGCATATTTATAAAGAAGTAGGTGGTAATATTGACAGATATCGTAGTTATCCACGTATGGTCGGTGAAACGGGTGGAAAGGATTTTGTCTTCGCACATCATTCAGCCGATGCAAAAACTGTTGCCACAGCACTTTCTCGTGGTGCATTTGAGTATCAAGGACAAAAATGCTCTGCTGCAAGTCGCGCATATATCCCTGCATCACAATGGCCGGCAGTTAAAGAATTTTTAGCTGCAGATTTAGCCAGTTTTAAAATGGGTACAACCCGTGATTTTAGCAACTTTATCAATGCGGTGATTGATGAACGTTCCTTCGACAAAATTAAAGATTATATTGACTATTCCAAATCAGCCGATGATGCTGAAGTCATTATGGGTGGCGAATGCGATAAATCGGTTGGATATTTTATCCAGCCAACCGTTATCCTTACCACCAATCCACATTTCAAAACCATGGTTGAAGAAATTTTTGGTCCTGTTTTAACCATCTATGTTTATGATGATGATAAGCTGGATGAAACGCTGGATATCTGTGACAAAGGCTCACCTTATGCATTAACGGGAGCAATTTTGGCCCAAGATCGCTATGTTATAAACCACATGACAGATAAACTAAGATTTGCCGCAGGAAACTTCTATATCAATGACAAACCCACAGGTGCCGTGGTTGGACAACAGCCATTTGGTGGTGGTCGTGCCTCTGGAACAAATGATAAGGCAGGCAGTGCTTTAAACCTATACAGGTGGATGTCTCCAAGAACAGTTAAAGAAACTTTTGTGCCAGCAACGGATTACCGTTATCCCTTTTTAGGTTAAAACCAAAGGGGCGATTAGTGTTCGCCCCTATTTTTATTACTCAGAAAAAAATACCCCTCAATTTCATAGAAAGTGCTAAAATCAACCATCTAAATATATTTCATGTATAACTGGTAACGATCATGTCACAAAAGAATGTTAATAATGATGCTCATGATCTAGGGCGACAGGCATTGAGTCAATGGCGACAGGAAATTGCTAAAAACTTTTACCATGCAGATATTTTACTGAATCATTCTATTCGTTTTTCCCTCAGTCATAATTCAGATGATTTCATTAGCCAGATAAAAGCACTAGGTGAAAATATGGCAAAACATATTGAACCATTGGTTGCTGAAAATGATTTTCGATTTAATCTCCCCAGGCTTGAAAATTATGATGCCATCGGCAATCTGATCAATGAAATAAAACATCATCCTCATTACCAACAGGTTGGTGATGCCATTTATGGTACTGGCATGATGAAAAAGCTCAACGAGCCAGGATCACTTACTGAAAGTTTATTACTTTTCTATCTCACCAGTCACTTGGGTGAAGCGGGGCATAATTGCCCTGTTGCCTGTACTGCAGGTGTCATTAGAGTTTTAAAAAAAGTAGCGGACTTCCCCGACAAAGCACAACTATTAAAAAAGTTAACCACACAAAGTTTTACCGAAAATTTCACAGGTGCACAATTTATTACAGAAGTGCAGGGCGGTTCTGATGTGTCTATAAATACCTGTATTGCAGAACAAAGTCAGGATGGCTGTTGGTTAATTAGTGGTGAAAAATGGTTTTGTTCCAATGCAAATGCAGACCTGATTCTCATGACAGCACGATTCAACTCTGAAGAAAGTAGCACAAAAGGCCTGGGACTATTTCTGCTTAAAAGAGTGAAAGATGATGGTCAACCTAACCATATTTCCATCAGGCGTTTAAAAGAAAAACTGGGAACCCGTGCAATGGCATCAGCTGAAATGGATTTTCAGAAAGCAGAAGCTATTTCCATGGGAAAGCCTGAAAATGGCTTTAAACTTTTGATGCAAAATGTCTTGCACCTTTCAAGAATATATAATAGCTTTGCCATATTAGGTGCAGCGCAACGTGCCTATCAGATTGCCAGAAGTTATGCCAGATACCGTGTCGCATTCTCTCAAGCCATCGAAAATTATCCTCTGGTACAAGAGCGCCTAGCAGATATCAGGGCTGAAAACAATGCCATGCTAGCATCAGTTTTATGTACGGCCAGAATACAGGACAAAGTGGATTGCATGTCAGTAGTCGATGATGAATTACTGTTAATTTTAAGAATGCGAGCCAATATTAACAAATATTTTACCGCAAGTCGTTCTGTGCAACACATTCATCATTGTATTGATGTACTGGCAGGAAATGGTGCCATCGAAAGTTTTTCTCCTCTACCTAGATTACTGCGTGATGCCATAGTCTATGAAAACTGGGAAGGAACACACAATACCTTACGCATGCAAATATTGAGAGATATTCACCGTTATTCTATTGAAAAATTATATATTGACGATATGTTAGATAAATTAGCAGTGTATGAAAGTCATAAAGATAGACAAATAATCAATTGGGCTAAAGCTCTTATAGATTCTTTGAAAATGCAGCTGGTATTTGCGGGTCAATTAAAGCAACAACCTTTAGCAAAACAGACACTATTGGTACGTGACCTTATCGATCAATTGGCTCTGCTTGATGCCTGCGTACATTTATTTATAGAGGGAATTAATCAACGGGAAGTTGATAATAGTTCAGAAAAGCTGAAATTGCTGGAATGGTTGTTATTAAAAAATAGGCTATTAATTGAAGAAAAGTATTCAGATTATTGGATGAAAACAATGGCTGAGGTCATCGCAATTTGAATAAATATACTAAGAGGTAAATATGATAGCAAGAATATGGCATGGTACAACCACACTTTCCGACATGCAAGAATACACGGAATTCATGAAAACAAAGGCAGCACCTGATTACAAAAGTACCGAAGGTTTTGTGAAACTGTCTTTCTTAAGACATATTGAGGGGGATATCGCTCATTTTACCTTGATAACATATTGGCAGAACCTGCAAGTGATTAAAAACTTTGCTGGTGAAGATTATGAAACACCAAAATATTGTGCTAAAGATAAACAATTCCTACTGAAATTTGAGAAAAAAGTGATTCACTATGAAGTATTTGCAGAATAAAGCATAATGAAGATAAAATTTAAGCGACTTAATCATGTTCAAATTTGCATCCCCAATAATGCGGAGCAAAAGGCCAGAGAATTTTATTGTGGTATCCTGGGTTTAGAGGAAATTGACAAGCCAGCTGCATTAAAAGCCAATGGTGGTTTTTGGTTGCTTATGAATGATATCCAAATTCATATTGGTACAGAAAATATGCAAGAAAATGTAGATTGTCAATCAAAACGCCATCCAGCATTCGAAGTGGAAGATTTAGATAAGGTCAAAAAGTACTTACTAGAGCAGGGTGTTAAGATTAAAGAAGAGCAAAAAATACCAGGATTTAAGCGTTTTTCTTTATTTGATTACTGGCATAATCGCATGGAACTAATGCAAAGAGTGAGTTGAATATTTTTCTTTATTTACAAAGATTTATAGCCACTTGCGGTTTATGGTGTGTAGGTCTATTTTCCCCCAAACAGCGACTGAATGAGCAAAAAACAGACTATTGTTCGTTTAAAATCAAAAATCAAGTTATTCATTTGAGCTATATTCCCACTGATTTTAGTTATGAATATAACTCATTTTATTAATAATTGGAGTTAAAAGTGCAAATAGTTTATAAAATTGTGTTTGGCATATTCGTTTGGACATCAATGGTGTCTGCCCAAAATGGGTCGATAGAAATATCTTTGAAAAAATGTCGAAATATTGATGATAAAATCCAAAGACTGACTTGTTATGACCAGATTGGCGCCACAACAACAAAAAATGAGAACTTACAGCAGATAGAAAATTCGGCAGCATTTCACATGCCAGTATTATTGGCGGATATAGAAGAGCCTCGTGTGTTTAGTACAATTGGGACTATGGATTTCCGTAATAATAGTTTCAATGCCATTCTTTTGGGTGTGGGAACACGTTTAAAACTAAAAACGTTTGATTTTTCTGAACAGCATAAGTCCATTGATTTTAATATGATTGGATTAATCAAGTCTCAGTTTGATGTGGATGAATTAGACACCAGAAATAACCGCGGGGGTGCTTTGATTAATACCGACTTTATGATAGGCGGGGAATTAGTCAAATCTTACAAAAATGCTAGTTTGCGTCTAAAGTACTCTCACAGAAGTACCCATCTTGGAGATGAATTCCTCATTGATAACCCAGATTTTCTGATCAACAGATTAAACCTTTCCTATGAAACCATCGACTTGCTTGCTTACCGCAATTTGAGTCACTGGGGAGCCTATCTGGGAGCGAGTGCTATTGTTCGCTCAGAGCCAGGTTCCCTGGATAAGTATCAATTGCAAACAGGTCTGCAATATCGAGGTGCTCAGTTTGACTGGTACACACCTATTTTTGGATTGGATTTTAAATCATGGCAGGCAGCTAATTGGCATCTCAATACCAGTTTAAAAGCAGGGGTTGAGTTTTCTGGCTTCTTCGATCAACCCTTACAAATACTGTTAGAATACTATGATGGTAAATCTCCATATGGTCAATTTTTCAATGAAGATCTAGAGTTTATTGGTATGTCTCTCAATCATTATTGGTGATCTACCTAACCCCGTATGCCTCAACTATCTAATAGGTGTCACAACTCTCTATTACTTGGCTGAAATAAATGAACCAAGTTCAATGATTGTTGGAACAGACTAACAATTGACAAAACACCTTAAATATTTTAAGGTATAGTGCACAACCTGAAAAAATAACATTAAAAACATTAGGTTGTCATCGGTTTATTTATCTTGATCCCATTTTACCATTTAGTGAAATACCAATATATAGTTAAAAATAATCATATAACAACTGTGTCAGAATTAAGTTAATACCATATTTGTCAGCTAATCTTAATGGGGGAGATATGTTTAATTTGGCATTACGGGGCATAGATTCAAGTCATTGCCGTATAACTTTCTTTTCATACAGAACACAAAAGCACCTTCTATTTTCAGTATTTATACTGCATAAATTATGGTGTCTCAAGATCACCTTCAATAAGCAATCAACAACATTCAAACGACAGTAAAAATATAATAATGGTGGAAAACACATGAACAAATCATCACAAATAGATTACTTCTATAAACTTTCAGAAATATTAACTGGTTATAATTTGGTCACCCTTTACGGAACAGGACAGGGTGATTTTTATTTTTCTTCGCTCAAAGATATTCTAGGTAATGAACTGGTCACAGATCTATTGTCAGAGTTTGAACTAATAGATGGTGCACAAATATCAAAGAAACTCACAGCTGCTCAATGGGTTAATGATGAGCTACTTGCTTGTGATAAGTGGGGAGCCGTGTGTCGAAATATTATAAAAATGTGGTACATGGGCAACTGGTATCAAATGCCCGTGCTCTGGCGTGAAAATTATGTCAATAGTAATAAGGATGTCAATAAGGTTTTATCGTCTAACTCATATATAGAAGGTTTAGTATGGAAGGCCATGGGTAGGCACCCCAAATCGGCTAAGCAGCCAGGCTGGGCGACTTGGTCTTTTCCTCCACAATCAACTTAACAGGGTGTATTTTATGAAAGATTCAACTGAATTTGATGTTGTTATTGTCGGTGCTGGTATTACTGGGGCGATTATAGCTAAAGAATTGGGAGCGAAATGCAAAGATTTAAATATTTTAATGCTAGAAGCAGGTACTGGCAGTGGTTCTGACTTTAAAGATTACCAGAAATTCAATGACCAATATTATAATGCTTGGGCGAAAACACCCAATTCTCCATTTACAAACTCACGTTTTGCGCCATCACCAAGTGTATTGAGTCCACATAATATTAAACAAAATGGGCCCCTTACAGACGGTTACTTTGTACAGGAAGGGCCTTTTCCATTTCTCAGCAACTATAATCGCAACGTAGGTGGGACAACCCTGCACTGGTTGGGAACAACATTAAGAATGTGTCCAAATGATTTTCAGTTAAAAACACGCTATGGACACGGTGTAGACTGGCCTCTGACCTATGAAGATCTACAACCTTATTATCGTCGGGCAGAATTTGAAATTGGAGTGGCCGCTGAAGTTGATGAACAGAATTACTTGGGCATCAAGTTTAAAAAAGGCTACGTCTTTCCCATGCATAAAATCCCACAAAGCTATCTGGAACAACAAATGGCAGAAGGTTTAAAAGGCCTGATGTTTGAAGATGAGGGCGAAAAGTACCCAGTTGAAGTGATCAGTACTCCACAAGGTAGAAATGGCATGCCAAATGTCGCTTACGTACATGAAGAATCGGGTAAACTTGGTTTTACTCCCGTTGGTGCAGTGGGTAACTCCAACTTGGGACAGCGATGTGAAGGCAATGCCAACTGTGTGCCAATCTGCCCAGTACAGGCTAAATATAATGCTTTGAAAACTTTGCATGATGCCTTAAAGAATCCCAAATTAACACTTTTGAATCAATCACCTGTTTCAATAATTGAAATTGACTCTGATACAGGACAAGTTGACTGTGTACATTATAAAACATATCAAACGGATGACAATGGTCAACGCGCCAATATTCAATCACATTCAGTTAAAGGTAAAATTGTAATACTGGCAGCCAATGCCATAGAAAATGCCAAAATTCTATTGGCATCAGATGCCTGTACTAAGAGTGGTCAGGTCGGTAAAAATTTAATGGATCATCTGGTGATGATTACCTGGGGTTTTTTTCCAAAGGGTCAGGACATTGGTGCTTATCGGGGGCCAGGTTCAACCTCAGGTATGCCACTGATGCGTGATGGTGAATTCAGGAAAAACCGTTCTGCCTTTCGGGTAGAAATTGGCAATTGGGGCTGGAACTGGCCGGCAAACACGCCAGAAAGTACCATTGTAGATGCGGTTGATAAAGAAAACATGTTTGGTCAAGAACTGATTGATTTTATCAAAGAGCAAACAAGCAGGCAGTTCCGAATAGGCTGGGAAATGGAGCAACTACCCAGTGAGAAAAACTACATATCTATTGATAATAAATACAAAGACGATTTAGGCAATTATCGGCCAATCATTCATTACCGTTTAAATAATTATGAAAAAGAAGGCGCCTTAGTTGCCAGTAAATTATCAGAGGCGGTCTTTGACAAGTTAAATATCGAATCGCATACATGTTATAAAGATAAAGATGCAGGATATTTTGAATATAAATACAAAGACTGTGAGCAATGGAAAGTGTTTAAGAGCACCTTTAATGGTGCCGGTCATGTGGTTGGTTGTCATCGCATGGGTAGCAATGAAAAAAACTCAGTGGTTGATAGCAATCAACGTGCACATGATCATGATAACTTGTTTGTGGCTGGTTGCGGTAGCTTCCCAACACTAGCTACTTCAAACCCAACATTAACCATGGCGGCATTGGCTTATAAAACAGCAGATGAAATTGTCAAACAATTTAATTCCAAGTGTGATGAATAATATTATGAAAAATCAAAAAACATTAGCTTACCATGATCAGTGTATCATTCCCACAGAGCAGGAAAATAAAGAGTTAGCTGCGTTGTCTAACAGTAAAATGTCACATTTATTAAAAAGCTGTGCACTGAAAAAAAATGAAATAAGCCTAGAAAACCTGCATGAACATTTACGTGTCGCCATGACACTTGAGTTATCTACCATCCCTCCCTATTTATGTGCGCTCTATTCCATAGAAGTTGGAGATAGCACAAAAGCCGATTACCAAAAGAGCTATGGTGATAATGCAGAAGTAGCTACACTTATTCGCTCGGTAATGATGGAAGAAATGCTGCATTTCACCCTGGTGGGGAATATTCTTAATGCCGTGCAGGGTGAAATAAAGATCAATCACAAAGATTTTGTGCCAGAGTATCCTACAGTTCTCCCGGACAGTGCTGGCCAGTTTGTGGTGCATCTGAGTAAGTTTGATCAATCTTCGATCAAAACGTTTTTACAAATTGAACAACCAACCCCAGCAGGAACTGAACCTAAACTGGATGAATATGAAACCATAGGCCAGTTTTATCATGCTATCCAGGATTTAATGCAAGCCTTGGAAGAAGAGGCCAGAGATAAGGGTGAGACTATTTTTAAAGGTGCCAAGACCCATCAAATTGATGCCAAGTTTTATTATGGCGGCGGTGGTGAAATTATTGCAGTTAATAACCTAAAAAATGCCAAAGCCGCGATTAAAATTATTTTAGAACAGGGTGAAGGTTCGGAACACTCAATCTATGATACCGACAAAAAAGACTTTAAACAAATAAACGAAATATCCCATTACTTTAAATTTAATGAAATTTACGAACAGCAACGCTATGCAAGTTGTCAGATCGGCCCCAAAGTGCCCCCACAAGGGACACGCATGGATATAAAACACGACAAAGTTTACAATATGGGAATCAATCCAAAAACAGAAAACTTTGTTTCAGCAGATCTGAAAAACCTTTCACACCAATTCAACCAGCTTTATCGAGAGCTTCTGGATGGACTACAAAAAGCATTTACAGGCCATAAAGACGAATTCCTCAGCTCAGTTTGCCAAATGTATCAACTACGCTACAAAGCCGTAGAGCTGATGCGCAACCCCATCCTCGGCACAAGAGTTAATGCTGGGCCGACTTTTGAGTTTTTATCAGATCAAGAGATTAAAGACATGGAGTAAATATTTTTTTATTAGTTGGATAATCCAATCATTGTCAGAATAACACGGCCATTGCTACGCAGGCAGGAACCTCCTCTCAAGTTGCGGTATTTTCGCCAGTTGCTATAGTGTTGCTTAAATTGATAAATGTAAAAATTTTCTGGATTATATTATCTATATGATGATTTCAATGACAGGCGAATCTATATAATTTATGCAATGCAGATGTTAAGAACTTCTTATGCTCAGTTTATGCTTGATAAAATTGATAAAAAAATAATGATAAATAATTAACAATCATTAAACTTGGGATTGCATAATATTTTGCCAGATGCATCAAAGAAATTACCTAAATAAAAACTTAATAAGAGAACTAAACCACAGTTTAATCTATTTATTTGAGATAAACGGGAACTTTAATGTAAATTTTGTTTTATAAACTTGCAGTTTAAGGTGGCAATAGTTATATTTGTTTCTTTCAAATATTTTAATATAATTTTAGGGGTAGTAATAATGAAACGTAATTTAATAGGTGGTTTGGCTTTAGTATTAAGCACAGTTCTATCTGCACAAACATTGACAACATCAGGTG
>JAESTH010000133.1 GCA_016763695.1 Alcanivoracaceae bacterium | reverse complement strand
TTAAAAGCATCCATATCTACATTTGATACCACAGGAGTACCTGGTAAAGATGACAGTAAATTCGCTCCAATTGAGTCTACCGTTGCTGATACTACCTCCATTATTCCACCTGAAACAGCAAGAGGTAATGAATCAACCACAATAGCATTAGTTGTTGTTCCTTCTGGAAAAATTACCGTTAAAGTGAAGTCAATTTCTTCGCCAATTGCTAAATCTGCAAGCAGCATATCACCCACATTATCTCCAGTATCCAGCAGTGAACTACTTGCACTAACCTTAACTATTGCAGGATCAGGAGTGATGAAACTGGTACTGTCCATATCTGTATCTGTACGTGTTTCTGGATTAATCACAGCTGTTGATGTAAAAGTAGTGGTTACAGTGTTCTGGTAAGTGACGTTTGGATTAACGCCGATATCAACTTGTACCTGATAGTCAATGGTGCAACTTGTGCTAGCTAATGCTAATGATGGAAAAGTAAAGACGATGGTTGGCGCAGCCGTTGAATTAGTCACAACAGCACCACAAGTTGAGCTGACCGTGGTGTCATTAATCCAGTTTGTTCCTGGCGTTGGTAATACATCGGTTACTGTAAAGTTAAAAGCATCGGCATTTGATGCAGGAATATGAGCAATCGTAATTCGATAATCCAATACGTCTCCGGCATCAGCAGTAATAGATGCTGGTACAGTTGCTTTAGTTACATTTATCTCTGGTTCAATAATATCTATTAGTGCTGTACCTGTTGATGTGTTTCCACCAGTATTAAAAGTAGCCGTATTGATAATATCATTGCCTCCGTTTTGATTGACCGCTTCATCAACTAAAATTGCAACGACTTCAAAAACAATTTGATCATCGGTATTATTGATACCATCAGGCATATTGAATACATTCCCAAGATTCCAGGCCACATTATCATTATAAATATCGGCATCTGTATTGCTTACTATTCCGGCCTGGCTAACCATAATTCCTGGTACGGTCAGTTGACTACCTATAGAAATCACTTGAGAACTGACGACATTCATGATCGTTGACACCGTAGGCAATTGATCGACAGCTGTTGCAGCTAATGAGGTTCCTTCAGGTAAAGTTATAGTGAATCTGTAAGTGACCTGTTCACCAATAATCAAATCGTCTTCTGGTCCGTTAATACTTGTTCCTGAGCTGGCTTGGGAAGTTGAAAATACTACTTTATCTAGCCCTGGTGCAGTTACTGTTACGGTGTGGCCTTCTGAGTCCATACCCGTCCTTTCATCTGGGCTTACCCCTGGTAAGGAGGTCCAGTCAATATTTGCTGTATTGGTAATATTCTGTTCGGGAGCTACGGTGTTGTCAAGTGTAACCTGATAGGTAATGACGGCAGTGTCACCCAAATCAAACTGACTCCAACTTGCCTGTATCACCCCGCCAACTTCAATTAAAGTACCTACATCCGCAGCAGGTCCAGAAGATTGAGATAAGCTACTACCAACATAGGTATAATCAGCAGGTATCGTGTCAATTAAATTGACCTCAAAAGCATTGGCACTGCTATTTTCGGCGGTCGTGTTAGCAATGGCAAGAGTAAAAGTGATGGTATCACCCGCATCAGCGGTTGTTGTCGGGCTGCTTTTATTGATGGTCAGACGTGGTTCTACCACCTCTATATCTGCCGAATCAGATGCATCTAATCCTGTGTTATATTGAACCAATACATTGTTGGTTAATATTTCTAAACCACTGTTTACGCCCGCATCAAGTACGATTGCTGTTACCTGAATAACTATCTGATCATCGCTATTAACCACTCCATCAGCAGTATTACTCACCGACCCAAAATCAAAACTAACCACATTTGTGGGGCTGATATTTGCCATAGGGGCAGGAATTGTCGGGGTTAAGTTTGTACCAACTGAAATAACAGATGCACTAACAACATCCATACTGCCTGTTGCATTATTGGGTAAAGTGTCTGTGATTATAACTGATGGAGATACACCTTCTGCTAAAGTTGCCACAATTTCAAAGGTGACCTCTTCACCTATAGTCAAATCTACCAAAGCTGGATTTCCCTGGTTTGAAGTCCCCGCAGTCTGCTCTGTACTTGTTAATGGTAGAGTTGATTTTGTTACTACAGCAGCAACTACATTCACAGTAGCGGTGTCTGTTACAGGAGTATATATTCGCCCTCCGCCAGTTAATGAACTGAATGCGGCCTGAGCCGTATTAATCAAATTACTACCCGAGGGTGTTGCAGCATCCAGAACCACATCGAAAGTCACAGTAACCATAGAGCTAACAGCAATACTTGGCACATCAATCAATATTGTTGTGTCTCCACCAGTGTTACCTGTAGTAATAACACCAGAAGTTGTGGTTACAGATCCAGAAGTTAAGTTTAAAAAAGCATTGGTTAAATTATCTGAAATTGCCACATCAAAAGCAGGACTGGTGCCAGTATTGGTAACAACCACAGTATACGTTACCGTGTCACCAGCATCCGCACTGGTTGGAGTAACCGTTTTATCTATCGTTAAAACAGGTTCTCTGATAGTTACATTAGGAGCACGATCCTGGATAAAGTCACCACTATAATTAAATCGTGCACGATTATTTCGATTCCCTCCATTACTATTGCTGGGTATGTCACTGACAATAACTGTATAAGATATAGTTATGGTTTCATCAACACCATTGTTGGTATTGGTGTTTGTTATGGTATCAAAAGGAAAAGTAGCCGTCGCCGTTCCTAATCCCGTTGCATCAGCCAGGACCCCTGCAAATCCGCCTGTGTGGCTGGTTGACAATCCCGCAGAAGGGGTTACTTGATCAAAACTTTGAAAAATTAGACCTGTATCCAATACATCCACCAGGCTGGATAAATTTGTTGTGCCTTCTTGTATTGTCAATTCGACTTGATACTCAATTATTTCTCCAATGGTGACAGTTGTACCATTCGAATCCACATCAGGGGTTATGGATAAAATTGATTTATCTATTTCTGGTTCTTTTACTGTAACGATTGCATCATCGGTTAATGTTGGAAAAACAGTACTGCCATCAGTAGATGCAAAAGTGACAGCAGCGGTATTAGTAATAACAGAATTTGGTTCAACAGAAATTGCTATGGTACAACTGTATATCAATATTGCAGTATCAGTTGAGTAAGGCGCGCCTATAGTGCCATCATTTACTGCTAAAGGGTTGGTTAATATCACTCCTGAAGCTAATGTTCCACTTGATGCAAGCATTGTTCCTGCTCCATCTTGCACAGAGACAATGTTACAAGTACCTAACCCCATTGCACCAGTATCAGTGATGGTGACATTATGAGCGACTGCACCACCAGTATTCTCAACTGTCACTTGATAGGTAATAAGATCCCCAGCATCCACATCTATCACATTTCCATCCACAGGTAATATAGAAGGCAATGGGCTAATTGTCCCCTGATCCGTAAGTAAAATGCCTTTAGTAATCATTAATTCAGGAGCCCTTACCTGAATAACAACCGGCGTGATATCAGTTGTCTGTATAGGTGCGGTATTCTCAGTATTAACTAATAATAAATTTGTCAGGCTTAAATTATCAGCAAATGGATCTGAAGTCACAGCAATATCAATATCTACAGATAGGACTTGGGGTGACGCTGTGGTGATATCAGGCCAATTAATAGTTAAACTATTGGTAGGGGCATCACTTGTTATTGATGACGGTGTTAATGCCAGTGTGTCTGTTGGACTCAAACGAATATCAAAGCCTGGCCCAAAATTACCAGTATCGACACTGGTAGCTACAAATACTGGTAGCGGCAAGAAATCATTAAATACCACACTATTGGTATCCCCAGAAGGTACACTCAGAGATAAGCGATATGTGACAATATCTCCAGGTTGATACGGACCCATGGTCAAAATCTCTTTGGTGATACTAACAGGAGCAATCTCTACTGATGCAGCAGAGTTATCAACACAGCCAGATGCTCCAGCCGTTAATGAATAAGTTGCAGTGATTGAATTGTTGAGATCATCATTTGCCAGAACGGGGTTACCAGAAAAATAATTGGCATCAACAGAAGCTTGATAGCTCAAACTTAAAGCTGTTCCTGCACTGATATTGGCAGTAATGGCCGTAATATTAAAATCCAATGTCGTTGCACCATTAACTGGGATGTTATCAGTAACCATAGCTGTAATGGCTCCAAAATTGGATACTTCTGAACCAGGGATAAAAGTGTAGCCATCAGGCAATATATCTGCCAACTGCAAATCGTTGGCAGTGCCAAAATCTGTAACTTGAATGGCAAGAGAAAAAGTGACAACATCACCAGGAACCACATTCAGCGAAGGAGCCGCTGACTTTTGAATACTTAAGTGTTCAACCTGAATTGTGTTATCATCTGCCAGAGTCGGTATTGGCACACCTAAAAATATCCCATCAAAGCTTGCATTATTTGTTTCAGTACTTGTTGAACAGGTGGTTTCATCAAGAATATCTGCAAAATAACCAGAGTAGCTAACAACAATATCTGAACTACCCGTTCCCGTTACTGAAGTACAACTGACCTGTATTATTGCACCAGTTGTGGTCATACAGCCAACTCCACCTACAACATTGACTGAAACCACATCTAAGACAAAATTAGCTGGTAGAACATCTGCAATGGTAATATTGTTAATGGTGTTAGCACTGGCAACATCCGCTGTTAAAATATAAGTAACCGGCCAACTAGTTCCTGGAGGCCTTTCATTTTCTGGTGCATTGTTTGTCTTGGTAAAGACCACAAGTATTGGCGTTACATTAAATGCAACAGCTGAACCGATAATGGGCCCATTAATCCCTGTGGCAGTATCTCCAAATTCATACACTGGCGTGATCGAAACATTTAAAGGAACATTAACAGGCGATGCCACGTCAATGGTAAAACATATCTCAATATCCAATACAGGACCGCCTGTTACCACCGATCCAATTGGGGGTTGAAGCAGGTAAAGAGAACTGCCTGGAGTAGCCGTTACTGATTGTGAAATAATACTATCAATAAGTTGATTACCTGGTGCAGCTGGAAATACACCTTCATTGATCGTATTGACTGTTACCCCAAATAAGGACGATGAATTAAAAGTGAGTCCTACAGGAACTATGACCTGCAAATAGGGGCCAAATCCAGGTGACCCTGAATTTTCCAGAGGTGCACTTATACAAAATGCTTCTCCAGGAAAAGCACTTTGATTAGCAATGGGTGATACTAGAGGTGTTTGAGAAAAAACCATTTGGCAAAACAAGAATAAAAACAGTACTAAAACGCTAGAAAATTTGACATGTAAAACTGTATTTTCACAAGTATTCATCGTGGTAACTCCATATGCATATTATTTATCATCAAATAAACAAAAATTTTATTATGTGGGAAAAATGTGGGATTCTATTGTTATTCTGAACAACAAAACAACCAAACTATGCAAATATTGTACTATAAAATCAGTTTGGAAGTCACTTAATAAATATGCTTTTTTAAATGTACCAACAACATCTATGCTCGAACAAGTCCACTAGAGGACTGTCCAAGAATAGGAATCGTAGCGAAGGAAGGCTGATTTGAGGGCTATTTTTTTCTGATTTAAAGCGAATAGATAGTCACTCTATTTAACGAAAATCAGCGGGAAATAGCTGCAAATTCAGCTTTTCTACAGTAGACTTTCTATTTTCTAACACCCTTGTAGGTCAGATGAAATTATGATTGTGAACGACTTTGAAATTGTTTAAAACGTATTTGGAACTGTACTTTTTTATCAGCACATCATTATCAACAGGTTTCAGAACCAGGTCATTGGCTCCTGATTTAAGAATTTGTTTCTGATTTTTTTCATTTTCATCACCTGTCATCACCACCAGAGGCAATTCAACCTTATTAATCTGCTGGATTTCTCTGACATATTCAATCAACCATTGAGCTGTCTCATTGTCCTTTAAATAATAGTCACTCAGTATGATGTCATACTTTTTCACTGCCTCTTTATTGCTTCCTAAAAGCTCAATGGCATTGGTAATGGTCAAGACATGATCAACAGTTAAGCCATGATTGGCCAGCACTTTTTTGGTGGCATGCGCCACAACTCTTGAATCCTCCACATATAAAACATGACCACTGACATGATCATCCGGAGATAAAATACCCGTGATGAAAAATTCGAGGCCAGATTGCCCTCGTGATTTATCCAGATAATCAGTCACATCTGCATCCATTAATCTGTCTTGCACACGTTTATCAACATCGCCAGAAATTACTAAAATGGGGATATAATGCTGGTTTTGCCTAACAAATTTACAAATGTCCACACCATCACCATCAGATAAGACCAATGCAGTAATAAGCATGTCGATTGCATTTTCCTGTAAAATTGCTTTTGCTTCTACAACTGAACCCGCTAAAAAAACTTGACTGTCTTCTTTAAGTTTCTCAACCGTTTTTTTAGTCAACACCCTAGCTAATTTGGAGGCATCCACTATTAAAATATTGGCAAATTCAGACATATCTATGATTATAAATTATTATTTAAAATCATTCTACTTTAACTATACTCAATTTACTATTTAGAATGACGAGATTTTGTTTTTTTAATGAGTGTAGGAATATTTGTTTTTTTGACATACTCACTTGGGAACCATGCATTATTGGCAATGAATTGTTATACTAAATTTTACCCTTAATAATTCCCTACTGGAGAAAAAATTGGATAACACACTCATTCATGATGCAATTAATGCTGTAAGCAGTAAACTTTTTGATAAAGAAAAACAGATTAAACTGGCTTTTGCCTGTATCTTAGCAAATGGCCATTTGCTTATTGAAGATAAACCAGGTTTAGGTAAAACCACCTTGGCAAATGCCATGTCACAGGTGTTGGGGTTAAATTTCAGACGCATCCAGTTCACCAGTGACATGTTACCTAGTGATGTACTTGGTGTTTCAATATTTCAACCACACAACTCAGACTTTAGATTCTTCAAAGGCCCTATTTTTACCCAATTATTACTTGCTGATGAGCTAAATCGGGGGCACACCTCGCACTCAAAGTGCTTTGCTTGAAGCCATGGCTGAAAAACAGGTAAGCATAGATGGCAATACCTACAAATTAAAACCGCCTTTCTTTGTTATTGCCACCCAAAATCCAACCGATGAAGCAGGAACCTTTCCACTACCTGACTCTCAACTTGATAGGTTTACCGTTTCAATTTCCCTGGGTTACCCATCAAATCTTGCTGAAAGAAAACTATATGCTGAGGATTTTTCAGAAAATTTCAACACCCCATTATCAACCATAATTAACCAACAACAATTAGCCGCGATACAAAAGCATATTGAAGGTATTCATGCCAGTGATGAAGTCAAAGATTATTTACAATTATTAATTGGTCAAACTCGTAACCATAGCCTGTTGGTTGATGGCTTATCACCGAGAGCGGGGTTATCCATGTTTCGTTTATCTCAGGCTCAAGCCTTTATGCAAGGTCGAAATTTTATCATCCCTGAGGATGTACAGAATGCTTTTATACCCATCTCATCTCATCGCCTACGCAGTCGCTCTACACAACAAAATGTACTTAATTTGCTTAAAAAAATCCTCCATGAAACCAGAATTCCTTAAACCAGACTATTTGCAAAACGAACTTGGCAATAAATTTTTTCCAAATTTAATGTTGCACAGAAAACCCGAAAATCTGCCTTTACAAATTAATTGGCGCAGAGTCTTTATACTGCCCACCAAACCTGGCTTATTTTTTGCTTTTATCACCTTTTTAATGCTTATTGCCAGCCTTAATTTCAATAACAACATGGGTTTGATGATGACCTTTTTATTGGTTGGTCTAGCACAAGTTGCCCTCTATCAGGTTTTTTTTAATTTAAAAAATTTAACTATTGACCATGTTACAGTTAAGCCAGTATTTCTTGGTGAAGAAGCTGAGTTTATGATTCATTTAAAAGCAGATGAAGTAAAGTATGATATTTGTATTAAAAATAAAAGCAGCTCCAAAGATTCACTCACTCCCTGTTTAATTGAATTACCAGCAGACGAACTGCACCCCATATTATACACAACCATGACCAGCAAACGGGGCTGGTTAACTCTGGGGAAAATCAAGATATTAAGCTCATATCCTTTTGGATTATTTTTTGCCTGGATATGGACCAATATTGATGCTAAATGCTTGGTCTACCCTATTCCTGAAATTTCACCACCCCCTCTTCCCACACATGCACAAAGTGATGGCGAAACAACGGTTATTAAACAGGGAGAAGATTTTCATGGTTTAAAACCATTTCAATCTGGAGATTCCATGCGTTTGATTGCCTGGAAAAGAACCGCCCAAACCGGCGCACTGATCAGTAGAGAGTTTCAACAGACACATGGTAAGAAATTACTACTAGATTATGCACAAATCCCATTGGCGGATACTGAAGCCAAATTATCACGATTAACGGCCTGGGTGTTAATTGCTTATCAGCAACAATTGGATTATTGCTTAAAATTACCACAGTTTAATTCAGGTTATGGATACTCATCCAAACACCATTTGGCTTGTTTGAAAGAACTGGCATTATTTGCCTTACCTCAATCAAAGACAACTTAAAGACCAGCATGAAATTAACAAAAAAAATGACAAGCAAACTAACTATTAAGCAATTATTTTGGATAATTACATCGGTAGTTATTGCAGTATTACCACACTTACCACGATTGCCGATCTGGTTTCCATTTCTTTTGCTTATTGTGGTATCGATTAGTTGGCTATCTGCCAATAATAAAATTAATCCCATATCTGGATGGGTTATCGCTTTTTTAACCATTTTTATATTTATTGCCATCATCTACTTTCAGGGCTTTTCTCTTAATCGTGAACTCAGTGTTACCATTTTAACAACCATGACTGTACTAAAATTATTGGAAACACATGCTAAAAGAGATGCATGGATGATAGTCACTCTGTGCTACTTTGTCATGTTAACACGCTTTTTTTATAGTCAAGACATTATATTGATGCTTTATTTGATCATCTCTATCATTATAGTTACTCACTCACTATTTGTATTACAACATGCAAATCGACCCACAATTTTCATTAAACATGAGCTTAAACAAACCCTAAAACTGTTAGCCACAGGTGTACCACTTGCTGCCATGTTTTTTCTGTTTTTTCCTCGATTGGGTTCGCCTATCTGGGGTTCGCCAAATTTATTTGGAGAAGGAACAACTGGTATCAGTGAAGAAATGAGCCCAGGTAGTATTTCTCAGTTATTCAATGATGATTCTACTGCTTTTAGAGCTACATTTACCTCGAGCATCCCTGAAAAATTACATTTATATTGGCGAGGTCCGGTGTTATGGGACTTTGATGGGTTCACATGGAAACGAAATCGCGATATAAGGCCGACTACCAGACATCCTGACTTTAAAAGAATTGGGCATAAAATAAATTATGAAATCGAGCTTGAGCCAACAGGCCAACATTATTTATTTGCCCTGGATTACATGCTTGAACCTCCAAAAAAAGCCATTTTGCTGCCCGATTCTCAATTATTGAATAGACATAAAATCAACCAGCTTCGGCATTATGAAATCACTTCAGTGTTGAAACAATACAACCCATATGAGTTATTATCCAATGAAAATCTTGACAGACTGACCAACTTACCCGATGGTTATAATCCTCAAACCATTAAATTGGTTCAATCCTGGAAAGCCATCAACCCAAATCCAGAATATCTCATACAAAAAGCTTTAAACTGGTTTGCTACCGATGAATTTTATTACAGCTACTCACCACCGTTATTACAGGGAGATACTGTTGATCAATTTTTATTTGAAACCAAAAGTGGTTTTTGTGAACATTATGCCTCTGCATTTACCGTAATGATGCGCTCTGCTGGTATTCCTGCTCGCATTGTAACTGGCTACCAGGGAGGGATCCAAAATGGTGATTATTTATTAGTTAAACAATCTGACGCCCATGCGTGGTCTGAGGTATGGATCAAAAATAAAGGCTGGCGGCGTGTCGACCCCACTGCTGCTGTATCACCCTTAAGGGTTGAAGCGGGTTCACAAGCGTTAATGTCGCAACAATCTCGCAGTTGGCATGACACCAGTTGGTATCGAAAGATGGGAGAAAATTACGATGCAGTTCGCCATAAATGGAACAAATGGGTGCGTGATTATAATGTTGTTAAGCAAAAAGCATTATTCGAAGTTTTTGGTTTCGATTTACAGGACAGTAAATCTGTTGCTATCATTCTTGGTATCATTATGATGACAACCACTCTATTGGTACTACTATTTCTCTATATAACTCGCCCTAAAAGAAAGTTAAATCATTATGATAAAATCTATAATAAGTTAATTAAAGTATTCAGAAAAAAGGGCTTAAACAAGCCTGCTGATCAGGGTGTTATGTCATTTACCCAAATGGCCACAGCACAATTTCCGCAAGCCAAAATACCCATCCATGATTTTACCCAGCTGTATTTGAAATTAAGATTCTCTAAATATTCTAACAAACAAAAAAACCTGGATAATCGTTTAAAAAAACTCATTTCCCAAATCAGACTAACTATTAATAAAAAGGTTTGATATTAACCGTCGTAGAGACAAGGCATGCCTTGTCTCTACGGCCTTTTATCAGCAAATTGACTGGCAAAATACTCACTGATAGCAGATATGGTTAAAGAGGGATTGGGTCCAAGAGAAGTGGGAATAACACTGCCATCTGCTACATATAATCCAGGATGGCCAAAAACTTCACCATTGCAAGCAACCACGCCATTTTCAGCATTATCTGCCATCACACAGCCGCCAAGAGGATGTACAGCTATCATTTTACCCGCATAGGTTAAGGGGCTGTCTAAATATTTACCATCCAGGGCTTTGGCAATCTTGCCCATTTCTCTGCGCATTCTGTCAAAATGTAATTGACTGGGCTGCATATCCCATTTAATCATGACAGTATCATCTTCACGTAAATATACAACGCCTGTATTTCTATCACGCCCCATACCCAGTAACATTAAGGTTCTCCTGACAAATCGATCACTGTCAATAAAACTCAGTATTTCATGACCAATATTCAAATCCAACAATGAAGCTTTTTTATTACCAAAAAGTCTTAAGATTGCATTTTTGATACCTGTGGTCGCCATTTTCAGGCCATGCCAAATGACACCTGGCGATGGTGATTTGCCAGCCAGAAACCAGCCCATAAATGTCGGAAAACCACCTTCTTGAATCAACATCCCATGTGCAAAGCCATCGGGATAATCTTTAAACCGATAATCTGTGGTGGTGGCGATGGTTGGCCCTTTACTCGGATGACCATTCGGTTCTGGTAAAATAACCGTACCTTCCAAATCACCATTTCCTGACCAATAATGACCTAGTTTGTCACTAATATTAGCTAAATGCCCGTGCTTTTTCATCTGTAATAACAAACCAGAAGAACCAATCGAACCTGCCGAAAGCACCACTTTATCTGCTGTTATTATTGTTGTTTCATTTTGATTTTTTGGATTACAATAAGTGACTTCAAACTGCTGGTTATCCATTTGTTTGATAGTTTGCACCCATGCATGAGTACGAATCTCAGCAGCTGTACACCCATCTCCTAATAATTTTTCATTGGTTGCTCTGGCAAGATAGTTTAAATCAGTGGTATTTTTTGCATGGATGTTACAGCCGACATCACACTCTCCACATTTATTACAACTGGACTGAATCACTCCTTGATTATTAAGGGTTTGATGACCAGGGAAATCACCTTTAAAACGTACCGCAGTTGGAGGGTACCAAAATTTAGCATCTCGCAGAGAATCCTCAGCATTTTCCAACTTCTCAAAAGCCTGCTTCATTAATTCAGCCTTAGGGTTATCAGAATAATATGGATTATCTATCGGATATTGTGCCCCTTCCAGCATGTTCATTGCTTTATCGTAATATGGATCAAGAAGAGTTCGATTTATGCCTCCTGGCCAACCCTGAAAAAAGTCTGTTGGTACTTTGTATAATACATTAGCATATATCAATGAGCCACCGCCCAAACCAGCAGCACTAACTGAACCTGCATCACTTCCTGGGTAATAGCGCATCTCTATATAACCAAATTTATTGTTATCAGGATCCCATGGCATTTTATTTTTCACTTCATCTACTCGCCGAGGGAACTCTCCAAATCCATACTTTTTACCTCTTTCCAACAGGCAAACTTTATAGCCTTTTTCCGCTAAACGACAGGTCATTACCGACCCACCAAAACCTGAACCAATAACAATGACATCAAAGTGCCTAATAGAATTTCCCATAATCTGTGCTTTTTTTGTTTAAATAAGGTCTATAATAGACTGTTTCAGAACTCATGATAAATGAAGAAGCTCTGACCGATATAGAAGTCAAGGCCAACAGTTTTCTGTTGACAAATAGAAAGATCAATCTTCTAGGCTAAACGTATTTTGATGGGGAGAATATACACTTTACCAACTTCTACAAAAACCAGAGCTTCTTTAAGTAAAGAACTTATATAAATTAAATATCTTTCATAAAAATAGATTATTATGTATAAAAAACAAAAAAAATATAAACCATATTTTCCTGATGATAAATCCAGAAGCCCCATGGTCTCTTGGTTTTCACCCATTATATTATTAAAAACCCTTAAAGATCTAGTTCTTTCAAAAATTGTTGGTTCGCAACTCGATACCCGTGAATTACAAAGCGTCAATGAAAATAGTCCCGATGCAATTCAACAACAATCTCATTGCAAAATAACCACTCCTTACGTTGTTGAAAAGGATCAAGATGACTTTTATTTTGATTTCATTGCTGATACTGGAGATGGTTGGGAATCTACTTACTCTATTGCTAGTTTGCTTAGCCGAGATTTTTTGCTTGTAGAAGAAAATAAGACCACAACAAAACTAGCACGTGGGAGATTTTTACTTATGGGGGGTGATGAAATTTATCCTGCACCCAGCGAAAAAGCCTATGAAAAGAGCTTAATCGCTCCTTATCGCCATGCCTGGGATTGGTTATGGTTAAATGATAGTAAGCAGATAAAAAATAAACGTGATTCGGGGTCTTTTATCACCTTAAAAAATCAACCAGATGTATATGCTATCCCAGGAAATCATGACTGGTATGATTCCTTAATTTCTTTTCGAAAAATATTTTGCAATATCTTTAAAACAAAACAGATTGGGCAATGGCAAGCCAAGCAGTCTCGTAGCTATTTTGCCATTGGTCTTCCACATGACTGGGTGATACTGGCATTTGATTTTGGCCTGGATCAATATAAACTGGATGGTCTGCAATACCATTACTTTCTCAATATAATTAAAAACCTTAATAGCAACCATAAATTAATTATTATTGCAGCAGAACCTCTTTGGGTTTATGGTGGTGTACAAAATAAAAAACTGAATAAGGCTTATAAAGACATTGAAAACCTGATTGAAGCAACTTTCAATAACACACCTCAAGCCCCTCCAAAAATATATCTTAATCTTTCAGGCGATACCCATAATTACCAAAGATATGAAACATTATCCAACGACGACTTACAAACCAGTATTAAACAATGTTGCAAACATTTCGATTGCACAAAAGAGCAGATAGATGAAATTCTCAGCGCAAGTCATGAACGACATCAGCGCCAACAAATTGTTGCTGGAGGTGGAGGCGCATTTTTACATCCCACCCACAGTACAACTCAAAAGAACATGCAAATCATCCCCAGTCAGGATTTTAGCCTAGGGGAACATGCCGCTCAACCACATAAATGTGAGGTAGTAGTCAATGATATGTATGAGTTAAAACATTGTTATCCTGATGTTGAGACTTCAAAAAAACTGGCCAACAAATTGCTTTTCAACTTTCTACCCAATAACATTAAACTGGGGTTCTTTATTGCCACTATTTATCTGGTTTTGGCCTGGCCAATGCGGGCTTTTCTGGGTTCAGTTATTATACAAAAACTGTTTAATGGCTTTGCTGACAGTGGTTTAAATTTTCTCACTTTACTATTTTCGGCCCTTTTAATCGTTGGTTTCACCCTATGGGCGAGATCCCGCCCAGATGTATCGCTAACAATAGCAGGGTTAATCCATGGCATATTACAAGTACTGCTTTTGTACGGTGGTTATGTGCTTGTGTATTTGCTGATGGCGAATATATGGCAGAGTTATGAACTCCAATATGGCTGGTTTTTGTTCCCAATCAGCAGAGATGTCATTTATTTTATATTGATTAGCATTGTCTCTCCTCTTTTGCTGGGACTGGCATTATGGGTTTATCTTAACTATTTTAATGCCAATCAAAATGACTTGTTTGGATCAGGTTCAATTGCACAGTTCAAGCATTTAATACGCTTGCGAATTAATCATAAAGGTCACCTGATCATCTACCCAATCGCGATAGAAAATGTAGTCACATATAGTATGCCAGAACCAGCAGAAACCAGCAAACAGCACCTGGATTTATTAAACAAGCACAACGGCAAAGACTGGAACAATATTTGTAGCTGTACACCTGACAAAAATAAACAATTGCAACCAGAAAGACTCTATTATCGCTTGATTGAAAAACCAATAATTATTAAACCTTAACCCTCAGCTAAGAGGATTATCCGAGAATAGGAATCGTAACGAGAGAAAGCTGGTTTGAGGCAAATATTGATATCAGCACTATAATCCCGATATCAATCACAATTAATTTAACTAAATAAATTAAATTTCTCCTTTTTATAGTACTCAAATTGATCTAGCCCGAATATCTCATACAATCGGTATAAAATAGCTATTATTTCATTATGATTCAGTCTATGACTTCCTACCTATTTAAATTTTCATTAAAATTATGTAAAATAGCCTCACCAAATCAAGAGAACCTACAATGAAAGAGAAAAAAGCAGATATCGAAAAACATTCTCGTTCAGAAGTCATTCGTGACACCTTTGTCTTACAGTTAAAGCTTATTGTCGATGGGATCCGAGATTTATTACTGATGCCACTGGTTGTATTAGCCACCATTTCAGGTTTGCTATTACACACAAACAACCCAGGGAGATACCTCTATCGTTTACTCAGTTATGGTAAAGCTAGCGAAAAATGGATAGGCTTATTTGATGAAGCGGAAAAAGACAACATGACACCACTTGACCTGAAAGAGCAGTCGCTTGATGACTTAATTAAGAAAACCCAAAATGCATTTGAATCAAAATATGTAGATGAAACTAAAAAGGTGAAACTGTTGAACAAACTAAACTCAGCTTTAGATGATATCAACACCAAAATTAATCCAGAGAAAAAAACCTAAAAAAGTCTGTTTACCGCGCAATGCTAGGAGGTGCTCTGAAAATAGAAAACGGCCTTGGGCTGACTTCTTATGATTAAATTTACCTCAATTGCCTTAAATACCACCATTCAAAGAAACTCTTAGCCCAATGAAACACCCTCAGTGGTGGCAAAACAAATTGGCGTTTTTCTGTTCGTAACGTAAAAACACCTTTATTGTTGCTATCAATAATACACATAAGCTCTGCTTTAAAGCTTGCTGTAGCTGGTTTATTTGCCATTTCTGCCAATAAATTCTCAGCTGCTGTTTCAGCCTGTAAATCTGCCATATGCGCCTGTTTAGGCATCCAGTCCGGCCCAGGGAAACTACCGCTATCACCTGCAACATAGACATTCTGCATACCTTGTACCTGACAGTATTTATTGGCCTTTAACATACCCCCTTCTGACAAAGGTAACTGCGTGTCTTTAAACCATTTATTGCCCGTCATTCCTGGCATAAACAAAATTAAGTCTGCGTAAAACTCACCTCCTTCCGTCTTGACTTTTTTTGCCCCAAAGCCTTTCATCTTATGACCCAAATGAGTTTCAATTCCACATTGCTTCATTCTTGTCAAGATTCCCGCAACTGCTCGTTCTCCCATACGAATACCAGGTTTGGGTGCAGGACAAAAGAAAACCAGTTTAAATTTATCTCGCCTTTTCTCTGCTCTCAATTGTTGATCGAGCCCGAATAAAAACTCAAACATAGGACCACCACGCATGGCAGATTTTTCTTTGGGATTGGAAGCGAAACCAATGGCAATGGTACCACCATCCATGGCTTTTATATTGTCACGTATTTTCTTGGCAGCTACGATACCCTCACAGGGCGTAATGGCATGCTCTATACCTGGCAGCTTTTTAATAAAACGCCCACCCGTGGCTATGATGAGGCCATCATTCTCAAGCTCTCCAGCCGTTGTTTTGACTAGTCGCCCTGACTGCTCTAGACCTGTGACGTGTGCCATATGAAAATTGACATTATATTTCTTGATGAATTTTTTTAAGGAAACAACTAAATCTTCTGCCTTTCTTTTACCCGACGGTATCCAAATAAGGCTAGGCAAATAAACAAATACATCTTTCGCTGCTACTAATGTTATTTGACAATTTTTATCAAGTTTACGTATCTTACGTACAGCTGTTAGTGCTGCGAACCCCGCTCCGAGTATAGTGATTTTTTTCATAGTCGCCTTTGTAACCTTATCTGTGTGTATACTCAAGTTGTTGAGCACATTTAATACACAATGTTGTAAATGGCATAATTTTTAGGCGTTTCTTATTAATTTCTGCTCCACATTCAGCGCAATCTCCATACTCATCTGCCTTGATTCTTTTTAGTGCAAACTTCACTTGTAGCAACTCTTGACTAGACTCACTATAAAGTGCCTCCAGAACTTCATCATTTTCTGCTTCAACTGCCGCCTCCTCCCAGTCCTGACTACGTTTTGATGTCAATGACTCCTTGATATCTTTTATTCTCTGCTTAAGTTCTTTTTTTAGTTCTTTTAATTTATTCTGTTGTTTTTTATACATGATTTAACTCCAAATTATAAGAGTTATTATATCCTCTCTCTAGCTTTAATAATTTGATCTTAATCAATCAAACACCCATAAAGTTTGCTGAACTAGGCAGAATTGCATTTTTACCACTACTAATAAATCATCTATATTGAATATCAAGACAGTTTATGTTATTTTATTTGCAATAATAATTACAAAATATTTTAGTTGATGTATTTTAAGATATATACCAACTAAAAAAATGATGAGACTTAAATATTAGGCTCAATTTTAAACCCCGGAGAGAACAATGAAATTAACAAACAAGCTTAACAGGCTTTCGTGTGCCTGTTTAATTCTACTTTCAGCTTTTTACGTGACATCAGTTTTTAGTCAGGCACCCGCTGGCTACTATAATTCAGTCGATGAAAGCAACCCTACGACCCTGAGAGATTCTATACACAATGTCATAAAAGATCACACACGTTTCCCTTATACATCATCATCAGTTGATACTTGGGATGTACTGGAAATTGCCGATGAAGACATGGACAATTCAGGCAATATTGTCACAGTCTATCAAAATGATTCCAATGGCAAGGAGGGAGGTGGGAATAGTTTTTATAATAGAGAACACTCATGGCCAAAATCTTATGGCTTCCCGAATGATGGCAGTACCAACTATCCATACACCGATATGCATCATTTGTTTCTAGCTGATAGTGGTTACAATTCATCACGTAGTAATAAACCCTATGATTATTGCCTATCAGGCTGTAGTGAAAAAGTGACCTTAGTCAATAACTCTCGTGGCGGACCTGGTTTTTCTAATTGGACAGCAGGTTCATTTACACAGGGCATGTGGGAAGTTTGGGCTGCTCGAAGAGGCGATGTGGCTCGTGCTTTAATGTATATGGATGTTCGTTATGAAGGCGAAATCCATGGTGTTACTGGTGTTTCGGAACCTGATTTAATCTTAACAGACAACTTGACTCTGATCGAAAATTCTAACCAGGGTAGTAACATATCAACTGCATATATGGGACTATTATCAGTTCTCATCACATGGCACAATGATGACCCGGTAGATTTGATAGAGTTACAGCACACAGAAGCCGTATTTAGTTTCCAAGGCAACAGAAACCCTTTTGTTGATCACCCTGAATGGGTTGCCTGTGTTTTTGAACTAGTTTGTGGCGGTGGCGGTGGGGCTGATACCACAGCGCCAACTCAGGTCTCAGGACTAAGTGGCGTTGCCAATACAGGTGCAATCGATTTAGACTGGTTTGACAATAATGAAGCAGACTTAGCTGGTTATGATGTTTATAGAAGTCAGACATCTGGTAGTGGCTATGTAAAAATTAATGGTGCACGATTATCCCTTTCAGCCTATTCAGATAGCAATATTACTGGTGGCACTACCTACTATTATGTGGTCACAGCCAGTGACACCACAGGTAATGAGTCAATTAACAGCAGCGAAATAGCCTTAACAGCACAAACCACAGGCGGCGGTGGCAGTCCCACCACGGCATGGATCAACGAGCTTCATTATGATAACAAAGGTTCTGATCAGGGCGAGTTTGTTGAGATCGCCGGCCTTGCTGGCACTGATGTTTCAGGATGGTCATTAGAAGCTTACAATGGTAATGGTGGATTAATTTACAAAGTAGTTAATTTATCTGGCATTATTTCTGATCAGGAAAATTGTATGGGCACCTTATATTTCTCTTTCTCTGGCTTACAAAATGGTGCACCTGATGGCATATCTCTGGTAGATTCACAGGGTAACGTTTTGGACTTTATCAGTTATGAAGGCAGCTTTACTGCCAATAATGGCGCCGCAAGTGGTATGGCATCAAATGATATATCTGTTACAGAATCATCATCTACCAAAAAAGGTCGTTCGCTACAGATGGGCGGTAATGGAGCCTCAGCAAGTGATTTCACCTGGCAAAACCCACAGAATGCAACCAAAGGGCAGATTAATAGAAATCAGACATTTGATGGTTGTACAGCCGTTGACACAACTCCACCAGCAGCTCCCGTAAATCTGTCCTCCAATGCCAGTGATGCACAGGTAATATTAACCTGGAATGCCAATACTGAAAATGACTTGGCAGGTTATGATTTATTTAGATCAACATCCTCTGGCGGCCCTTATACTCAAGTCAATGGCACTCTGATAGTTGATACCATGTATATTGATACGGCTGTTAGCAATGGAACGACTTATTATTATGTGCTTGAAGCCATTGATTCAACAGGAAACATGTCTTTCAGCAGCAATGAAGTCAGTGCTGACCCAACTGCGCCTGTAGTGGCTGGTAACGTATGGATCAATGAGATTCATTATGACAACAGCTCAACTGATGTTGGTGAATTTGTAGAAATTGCTGGCACAGCAGGAGTTGACATGAGTGGCTGGCAAATCGTTGCCTACAATGGCAATGGCGGTAGTGTTTATAAAACCGTTAACTTGTCTGGCTCAATCCCGAATCAACAAAATTCAATTGGTACACTGGCATTTGATATTAGCTCTATTCAAAATGGTGCGCCAGATGGTTTGGCATTGATTGATGCTACAGGTCTGGTTGTTGAGTTTCTTAGCTATGAAGGTGTTTTAACCGCTGTTGATGGCCCAGCTTCTGGCATGACATCAGTTAATATTGGTGTAAGCGAAACAAGCTCGACTCCAGTTGGCTTCTCACTTCAAAGAGAAGGGTCTGGCATATTAGCTTCTGATTTCGTCTTTACCTCTGCCAAGGCGGAAACCCATGGTTTGGTTAATACAGGTCAATCGTTTTAAATCAAGCTCATTTATTGGTATCTAAAAGCCCTCTTAATTTAGAGGGCTTTTTTATTCTCAGGCAGATTTCTAGGCTATACGTCTCACTGAAATCAAATATTCTATGGTACTTATCCGACTCAACACCAGATTAAGGTGTTCAAAATCATTGACTCTGATGGTCAATTTTAGGTGATTGGTGCCATGTATTTTATCTGGCTGTGCTATCAGTGCCTCTATATTTGCCTTGAGGTGAGCCAGTACACCAGACAGATCCTTGATAAAGGTTTTCCTATCGAAAGCTGTTATTTCAATATCAACAGGAAAGCTAATGCTGGTATCTTCGCTCCATGAGACCGAAATTAGTCTTTCTGGTTGCTCACTAATCATGTGTATGAAATTATCACAATTCATATGATGAACACTCACGCCTCTGGTACGGGTAATAAAACCACCAATGGCATCACCTAGCACAGGATGACAACAGTTGGCCTGAGTTGACATGACATTTGCCAAACCTTCGATTGTGAAAGGGTTTGCATTTTTATTATGCTGAATTGGTCGTGGTTTGGTTAGTTTAAAAGGTTCTGGCTCTTTTGGCCGTAACTGTTGTTCTGCCAGTCTTAAAATTTGATTAATTGAGACGTCACTGGTTGCAATTCTGGCATAAAGTTTATCAACTTCCTTTAAATTATATTTAAGCAAAAACTGTTTTAAATCAACCGATTCTAATGCAAACTTTCTTAATTCTTTATCTAAAGCTTCTTTACCAACAATAACATTTTGATCAAAATCATTATCCCTGAACCAATGCCTGACCTTGGCCTTGGCTTTGGCCGAATTAAGATAGCCTGCCTGTTCACTTAACCAGTCTCGACTGGGTTTAGCTACTTTAGCTGTAAGAATCTCAATCCGATCACCAGTCTCTAAAGTTGTTGTCAATGGTACGATATTACCATTGACTTTTGCACCTCGAGTTCTGTGCCCTACTTCGGTATGTACGTGATAGGCAAAATCAACCACCGTAGAGCCTGCGGATAAATCAACCACATCACCTGTAGGGGTAAAAACATATATACGCTCTTCTTCGGTCTCAGTCTCAAACTGATCCAGTAAATCTTGCGAATCAGCATCATTTGATGCCAACAACTGACGCATCCAGTTAACCTTATTATCATAGCCTGGATCTTGACGTGTGCCATCTTTATAACGCCAATGTGCTGCCACCCCTAATTCAGCATGCTCATGCATTTCATGGGTGCGGATCTGTACCTCCATGGTTTTACCGCCTTCACCGATAACAACTGTGTGTAAGGATTGATAGTTATTACCCTTTGGCAAGGCAATATAATCATCGAACTCTTTAGGGATATGCTTCCACAAGGCATGTACCATACCTAACACAGCATAACAGGATGCCAGGTCATCTACCAATACCCTGATGGCACGGATATCATAGAGACCATCAAAGCTGAGGTGTTTTTTTTGCATTTTTTTATAAATGCTGTAAATATGTTTAGGTCTACCTACAATATCTGCTGTTATATTAACTTCTGCCAATTTATTTTGCAGCTGTGTAATAGAGTATGAAATAAATTGCTCACGCACGGTACGTCGTTCTGCCAGTAATTTTGCTATTTCTTTGTATTCTTTTGCTTGTGAAAATCTGAATGAAAAATCTTCCAGCTCCCATTTTACTTGCCAAACCCCTAGTCGATTAGCCAGTGGTGCATGTAATGTTCGCGATAATTGAGCCAGTTTTTGTTGCTCTTTTGCAGGGAAATTAACTGCCGCACGTAACAAAACCAGCTGATCTGCCAGTAATATTAAAACCAAACGCACATCTTTAATCATGGCAAACAGCAACCTGCGCAAGGATTCACCATTATTGATTAATGCCTGTGTGTCATTCATCCATTCTAACTGGCTGACTTTATAAATTTCATCCAATATAAATAAGGCCTGAGATGAGAACATCTGACGCTGCTCAGTGCTTATTTGCTGATTAGATCGCAAAACATGAAACAGCAATGCTGCTGTTATGACTTCATCATCGGCCTGTAAATTAACAAGAACCTTAATCAGTTCGATGGTGTGGTTTTGAGACGTATAGCGCTGATTAAATATTAAATCAGCAGAAACACAGCCAGCAATCTCAAAAGCTAACTTTAGTGTCTTCAGTTTTTTTTCAGGAAAGGTGAACTGCTGTTGCTGCCACCATTCTTTTAATTCAGATTGTGTCATTTGATTATTTGGTATATCATTATCATTCATGCACAGGCAGGAACAACGGAAAATTGCTGAATAATAAAGAAGTTGGTCGATAAGCCGGGTTCTGTGTCATTAAATTAATAATGTGGTAATCATTCATCTGGACAGTACATCGCTGCACGCCTCAAGCAACCTACCCGAAAACTGCGCGGACCACGCATTGTTTTCCTATTTGGTCTTGCTCCCAGTGGGGTTTACCTTGCCATAAACTGTTGCCAGTTATGCGGTGCGCTCTTACC
>JAESTH010000132.1 GCA_016763695.1 Alcanivoracaceae bacterium | reverse complement strand
CAAAAAAACAAATCATAAAAAAAGAAAAGAAAAGGAACATGGGTTTTAGCTCTGAAAATACCGAAAGAGAAGTCATTCAATCTTCTATTGTCGGTGAGTTTAATGGCTGGCATGGCAACAGCGTTTTTAAATTAGAAAATGGCCAGGTTTGGAAACAAATAGAAAAAACCACTTTCTACGTTCCCAAAAGAGCCAACCCAGATATAACTATCAAACCAAAAATGATGGGGTCCTGGACACTATTCCTAGATGGGTATAGCCGCGGGGTTAAAGTTAGAAGAATTAAGTAAGCTCCTACAATTTCAGGATAAGTCAAGACAGCACCTATGCTTTTTGGGTTTCTGTCTTGGCATCAATGACAAGACAATATAAAATAATATCATTACAGTCATGCGGTCATGCTGTATAATTTATTCATGATTAATAAAACAATACAAACATCCCTTAGCGATGTAACCAATACTCCTACCCTAGAAGTCACCAACTTAATTGGAAAATTTGCTGACTGGCTGCCTGAGTCATGGCAACCCTACTGGAATCAACTACAAACCATACCACTACTTAAGTTTGTTATTATTGTTAGCATAGGCTACATAGTTGGTAAAATTATCCAGTTCGTATTTATGCGCAGTGCCACACAAGTAACCAAACGCACCCGGACAAAAGTGGATGATGAGTTAATAGAAATGTTAAAAAGGCCCATTTTTCTCACCGTCTTTCTATTTTTCCTGATTGTTGCCACCAAAAGCCTTGATATATCAGTTAACTTTAAAAATACCATTGTTCATTTATTATTAACCCAGATTGTTTTGATGTGGATGATTAGAGGTTTTGGAGTATTGCATTTATTACTCAAAGTATTGAGCGACCTCCACAACAAATACAAAATGATACAGCGCAAAACTGTGCCTTTGTTCTCTTTACTGGGTAAAATCACCTTAATTGCCGCAGGCTCCTATTTTATACTACTTATTTGGGGCATCAACCCCACAGCATGGCTGGCATCAGCTGGTGTCATAGGTATTGCCGTTGGTCTTGCTGCTAAAGATACCTTGTCAAATCTATTTTCCGGCTTCTTTATCTTCGCTGATACTCCCTATAAGGTGGGTGATTTTGTGGTATTGGACTCTGGTGAACGTGGCATGGTCACTAATGTAGGCATAAGGTCAACCAGGATACTGACTCGTGATGATGTAGAAATAACCATACCCAATGCTGTTATTGGTAATGCCAAAATTAAAAATGAAAGTGGCGGTAGATGGGAAAAGAAGCGTTTACGTATCAAGGTAGGTGTTGCCTACGGTTCTGATGTTAACCAGGTATGTAACGTCTTAAAACTGATTGCATTAGATGAGGGGAATATCTGCAACAACCCCGAACCCAGAGTTCGCATGCGTGGATTTGGTGCATCTAGTCTCGATTTTGAACTATTATGCTGGATCGAAGAACCTGTATTGAAAGGCAAAGTAACACACAACCTCTATATGAGCATCTACAATAAATTTAACGAACTAGGCATTGAAATCCCCTATAACAAACAGGACATCTATATTAAAGAACTACCAGAAATAATTAGCAAAGGCTCACCTAAATAATACACTGGCTTGGGTTGACTAGCTGATCATCATTGTTTTTATGGTGCTTAGCTGGTATCTGAGTACTCAATTAAAAATTTCCAGAATCATCAGGCTCTTATTGCCTTATATGTCACCACCAAACTTACCTCAATCAAAGCTGTTTGGGAATTTGTTTTTCAGGCGGGCGCGGGATTAGGACTGGTATTAATATTGCGCTGGTATTGGTGGCGAGTTAATGTTTATTCAGAAATTTCCGCTACAATTGCACCATTTATCATCTACTTCTGGCTTCACTACACCTCATCAGGTGAAGCCTATGCAGCAACATTAGGCCAAGGTTATGACTATATTTTTGTGGTTGGATTAACCACAATCATCTGGCTACTGGCAACCTTTTTAACGCCACCTGAAAAGACCCATACTCTCAATAACTTCTACCAAAGAGTTCAACCCAATGGTGCCTGGTCAATTGCTGGGCATAAAGTGGATTATAATGATTTAGGTAAAAAATTTGCTACGTGGATAGGCTTGACTATTTTGGTTTATGGGGTTTTGTTATTTATCGGAAAATTATTATTGAGTTAAAACTAACCACATTCAAATCATCCATGCTTTCAATGTCTTGTATAATAACGAATGATGAAGAGGCGCTAAAAAAACTTATAGCGAATCTTGATCAAAAAATTATCACTATCTACATTGGAAAAACCTGGGCTAAATAAGTTATTTAGTCCTTCGTGACTATCAGCAAACACACTGGCACCGCGAGAGTAAACAATAAATATATTTGATAATGGTGCAATTTCGTAGCGATAACGAATTTGTAAAGCAGTATTGGAAAGGCTGAAATCATCAATACCAACACCCGTATTATTTAATTCGCCAAAACTGTTAAGCTGATATTGATTGCGTGCATGGGCATCAATTGCCAACCATTGAAAGCGAAAACGCAACTCCTGTTTTGGGCTGAAATTGGCGTTAAAATCGAGTGAAGTATTGAGTAACTTTCTTTCATAGCGACCAAAGATATCATCCTCAATCCAGTTCAGCCAATCCTTACTATCAGTGTAAAATATACTCAGTGCAACGTTATAATTGTCTTTAAAAAAATAACTGGGATGAATATGGGTGAATATTTCGGCACCGCTACTGAAAAAATCATTACGTCTGATAAAACCATGGTATCGGAACTTATTTACATTACTGCTGCGATAATTAACACCAATATTGTGACCCAAATCAGTTTTCAACAAACCATTATCACGACTGATTAGATCATTAATACCCTTGGTTGTGAGGTTAAGACTCCAATTAAAAGAAGATGAGTCCTTAAACTGCCAGCTATCGGTAAAATTATAAACTGTGCCCAATGTCACACCATTATCATTACTTTGGTGTTGAACATTAAAATTATACTCACGTTGTTGCAAGCGAGAATCTGCTGTAAATTCCGTGCGCCTTAGGATATGTTCATATGTGATTGAGTTTAAATTGTTTCTGGGTAAAAAGCCAAAATCATTGATTTCAAAATCACTGCCATAATGACTGATCTCAAGTGAGTGTTGCTGGTTTTCACTGATTTGCTGCTGCATCTGCGTCCAGAGTGCCCAGTCATCATCTTTAAGACTTTCACCATCGATAAATTGCTCAGAATCTGCCCCAATCAACTGGCTTTTTATTTTAAAAGAGTCCCCAAACAGATACTCATGGTCAAAGGTATAAGACATGGCTGTTCTATCAATGTCTGTCCTGTCAACATAAGTGCCAGTAAAGCCCAATGTTTGGCGCTCAGTTTTATGTAAGAATCGGCTGGCAAAAAAATCACGTCCCTCAAAACCATTACCTTCTGCTTCAAAAGCAGCCAGAAAACCATAAGTCAATTGATCGCGATTATCGGTAAATTTAACCGCAACATCAATGTCTGACTCATTCGCCTCACCCGTATCAGGGCTGGCCCCAATTCTTCTGGTATGCACCAACCTTAAGCCATTGGCTCCCTGAACATCAAATAGTGACTGATTTTCTGTAAAAAATGGCCTACGCTCATTAAAAAATGTTTCGGTAGCAGAAAAATTAACCACCAGTCTGTCACTCTCAATCTGACCAAAGTCAGCATTAACCGAAGCCGTTAACTGTTTGCCATTACCCGATTTCCAAAATAAATCAAAACCGGCATCAAAAGAATTTTTTTGCACATGAAAATCTTTTCTGGTGGTTGCATAAGCAAACAGTTGAAATGAAGACGCTGCAAAATCCTTAATAGTTATGCCAGAAAAATCAGAAATAAAACGCTGCCTATTACTGTTGACCGGCACATTAGCATACAGCTGATTTTTATCAGCTACGGTTCTGGCAATATACCATTTGATTTCGCGGTTGCCATTGTCGCTCTGTTTCATAGAGACTATATCCCAGGGGATAAGAACCTCAGCAATCCAGTATTCATCGGTGCTAGAGGTTTGTGCAGACCAGTTACCATCCCATTCATTAGAGAAATTATTCTCATTGCTATAAATCCCATCACGGATAGAACCACCAATACCAATTTCAAAAGAATAAGCAGTGATTGCATTGCTGTCAAAATCAATAATTATTTGCACCTTGTCAGAGCCAATGCGCTGATCTCTGGCAGAAATATCGTTGTTACGTGTCGCCACTGGTTGCATACTTTTTATGCCAAAATAGATACCAGACTGATCACTTGTTACCAGTACCACCGTTGCAAATTCGGGATCAGTTAACACATAAGGCTCAACCACTTCCATATGGGTAAAATGTTGGGCGGATGTCCACTCTGATTCATCCAATACGCCATCAAGATTGATGGCTGCAAAAGACACAATGGTAATAAGGCAGGAAATAAAAGCAAAGACAAGTATGGTAAATATTTTCATCGCAGCATTTTAGCATAAGCTATATGAGATATCTTTCAGCAATTTGCCATTGTAGACTCTTATCGCTTTATACCTCAATCCAGATCTAAAAACACAACATCTAATAACACCACTACTTGCACAATTGTTCAGGTTCTGATTACAGCCATCAACAAAATTAACAATGAATAACTACCACTCTAAACAATGAGAATGTTATAAACTTGTGACCTAAATGTGACCATCCTGTGAGATTCATTTGTTTAAATAGCCTCATTTTAATTAAGAGAGGTTCAGATGAAAAACGTAAAAATATTCACAAAACTATTTATCCCCATTGCTATGGCAGCTACATTTTCTCTTCAGGCCACGGAAATCAAGGTCAAGGTTGAAGTCCTGACACCAACTGGAGGCGTCTTTGTCACTCCGCTGTGGGTGGGTTTTCATGATGGTAGTTTTGATAGTTATGATACTGGTGCACCAGCTTCTACGGCTATTGAAAGACTGGCAGAAGATGGTGATGTCAGTGAGCTCAGTGCATTATTTGTTTCATCAACCAACAATGCTCAGGATGATGTGATTTTAAATCCACAAGGGTTTGCTGGTGCTCCTGTTTTTGAACCAGGTAGCTCATCAAGCATGGTTTTTGATCTGGATGAAAGCAGTCAGAGATATTTCAGTTATGCCACTATGATCATTCCGTCAAATGATGCTTTTGTCGCTAATGCCAATCCTTTGGCTCACCAGCTGTTTGATGAAGATGGTGATTTTTTTGGACCATTTACTTTTACGGTTTATGGCACTCAGGTGCGTGATGCAGGCACAGAAGAAAACACCGAATCTGATGCAGCTTTCCTCAATCAAACTGCCGCGAACACGGGCAATAGCACCGAAGAGGCGATTTCAGTACATCCAGGATTTAATGGTTCAGTCGGCAACCCAAATGCCTCACCTGTAAACATCTTGGGTGGCACAGTGGCATCCGGTGATGTCATTGATGCTGTTAATGGAGATTTCACCAATGATCATTACCCGATTATGCGCATTACTATCTCCAAAAATAGCACACCTGTACGAGTCACAATTAAAAATAGTGCGATGCAAGATGGTACCTTTCTAACACCATTTTGGGCTGCATTTCATGATGGCGAATTTGATACATATGATTTAGGTTTTCCTGCTTCTGCTGGTTTAGAACAGATTGCAGAAGATGGTGACAGCACAACGTTGAGAGCAGAATTTGCAGCAATTGGTGGTGGTTTTGATACAGTCATAACCAATCCTGCTGGCTTTGCAGGTGCTCCTTTATTTGACCCTGGTTTATCAACACAAGCAGTGTTTGAGTTAGACCCTACGGTTAGTCAATATTTTTCATATGCAACAATGTTGTTGCCATCAAATGATGCCTTTATTGCCAATGCTGACCCAAAACAGCATAAAATATTTGATGATAATGGTGATTTTAACGGAGCCATATCTATTAAAATATATGGGTCTCAGGTGAGAGATGCCGGGACTGAAGAAAATACTGAATCTGATGCACCATTCTTCAATCAGAGTGCGGCCAATACTGGTGTGACCACTAGCGAAAATGTAACAGTACATGCTGGCTATAATGGATCATTAGGTAACCCTGATGCTACACCTCAAGTATTTTTAGGTGGCACAAACCCTCCTGGCTTTACTTTTGATCAAGTCAATGCTGATTTTACCACCAGTGGTTATCAAGTGGCAGAAATTGCGATTTCACGTTTGGTTGATGGCTCTTTCAGTGGCACCTGGTTTGACCCAGAAAGATTAGGAGAAGGCTTTGTTATTGATGTTACCAGTGATACCAGCACTGGTGAAGCCAGAGCCGTTGTTTCATGGTATACCTATGCAGCCGATGGTTCTGCCAGACAAAGCTGGCTTATCGGTACGGGCCCAGTTATTGCGGATACTATATTGGCAGATATGAACATAACTGATGGCGCCAATTTTGGTAACAACTTTAACTCTGAAGACGTCATTAACACCCCCTGGGGACAAGTCAGTATCAAGTTTAATAGTTGTGACAGTGCAACAGTGACATTTAATTCTCTGGATGCAAATTTTGGATCAGGATCATATCAATTACAAAGGCTAACTACAGGCCCTGTTGATTATAAAGGAGCTTGTCAGTTATAAAGAGGGAAAGCAAAAACAGGTGGTATCAATTGAGGGCAGTGATACCACCTGAAAAAATGACTACATTTTTAAGGAGATTCTTTTAGTCATTGCTTAACTAAATCGAATTGAAGTACAAAATGCAGGTACATAATAAACAATAGCTAACAAGAGGTAATTGACTTATGTCAAGTGGTATGATTTTATCAGTAAAACGGTTGATTTTGATTGTAGATACTCCTTAATCATCTTCATCTAGCAAAAATTTAGCCAGATCATTATTAAAATCATCAAGTGTTGTGTATTCATTTTCTTCCATTTTGCTCAAACGGTGTCCTAAGTCAGCCTTAAGGTCCTTATCTCTCAATAAATGCAGAGCTGTCTGGATTACTTCATTTTTACTGCTAAAGTCACCACTTGATACTTTCTGGTTTAAGTAAGTTTCCCATTCACCATCAAGCGTATATGATGTTGTCATTGTTATATCCCCCCTTGATTTAAGTTAATTTCTCCACCCGAATAATATTGGTGGTGCCAGATTTGCCAAATGGCACCCCAGCGGTTATCACATATCTATCACCCATCTCAGCAGCTTTACATTGATGTATGGTGCTTTCAGAAATAGAAACCATATCGTTGATATTATTGGCATCGGGTGATAGCACTGGATGTATACCCCAACTCATGGTTAATTGCTGACATGAGTGAATATTGGGAGAAATAGCGATAACATTGGTCTGAATCCTGTTGCGAGCCACCCGCAATGCTGTGGCACCAGAGCTACTAAAACAAACCATAACCTTGGCTTTGATATTGGAGGCAATGTTACAGGCCGCTGCTGACACTGCATCTGGTGTATTTTCTTCTGTGTGCATTTCCCTCTCTTTCATTCTGGCAATGTATTCTCTGTCTTTTTCTACCGTGTTGGCAATGGTACGCATGGTAGTGACTGCTTCAACTGGATATTTACCAACTGCTGTTTCTGCAGAGAGCATAATCGCATCGGTGCCATCAAAGATCGCATTGGCGACATCATTGGCCTCGGCTCTTGTTGGTACAGGGCTATCCGTCATGGTCTCTAACATTTGTGTGGCAGTGACCACGGGCTTGCCAGCCTGGCGTGATTTTCTAATCAATTTTTTCTGTAACATCGGTACTTCCTGAGGCGATAGTTCTACGCCCAAATCACCACGTGCAACCATGATGCCATCAGCGGTGGCAAGTATTTCATCAAAGTTGGTAATGGCCCCTGGTTTTTCAATCTTTGCCATCAGCTTGGCATCTGAGTCATGCAGTTTTAAATAATGTCTGGCCAGTAACAAATCTTCATGTTTGCGCACGAAACTTAACGCCACCCAGTCAACTCCGAGACTGGCACCAAACTCTAAATCCTCAATGTCTTTTTTGGTCATGGCTGCAACAGATAAATCTGCACTTGGGATATTGATGCCTTTATTATTGCTAAGCACTCCACCAACCATAACTCGGGTGTGTATTGCCTTGTCCTGTACGTTTTCGACAATAACTTTGAGCTTGCCATCATCAAATAACAACTCGTCACCAGCAGATACATCTTTGTATAAATCTTTATAGCTGATAGAGACCTGTTTATCATCTCCAGGGATTTCATCATTTTCACAAGACAGACAGAAAGTCTGGCCTTCTTTTAAATTAATTTTGTCATTTTTAAATTTACCAACCCTGATTTTGGGTCCCTGCAAGTCTAATAATATACCGATGACTTTACCTAAATCATTGGCTGTTTTGCGTATATTGTCATAATTTATCTTATGCTGCTCATGACTGCCATGCGAAAAATTAAGCCGGAATATATTCACTCCAGATTTAATAAGTTGCTTGATTTTTAAAGGGGAACTACTAGCGGGGCCTAATGTGGCTACAATTTTTGTTTTGTTATCTTTCACTTCTTTTATCTTTATCTTATAATATTTGCCCGATAGTTTACCTATTTTAAAACTAAATTGTTAAACTATATATGAAATTTAATAAATTTGTTTAGCCTATGTCATTAATTAATTGCCCTTCTTGCCACAAAAAAATATCAGATAAAGCTTCGATTTGTCCTAGCTGTCAATTCTCATTTAATCAGGATGAGTCAGAGTTAGACAGGTTGAAAGTACTAAACTATAGAAAATACCGTGATACACAGTACCTATTTAAGATGTTGAGTTTTGCCTCAATTGCCATTACCCTATTTGGAGTTGTTCCCATGCTGTGGGATTATCTTAAAGCACTTGATTATGGCTTTAATGTGAGTCTAGCTAACCATTGGGGAATTTATCCTGTGATGGCTGGTTTTGCCATGTATGTTGTGATTAGAGTTTTGATGCTTTATGCCAAAAGAAGGTACCAGTCTACTAAATTGGAGCAAAAATAACAGACCATCCAAAAATAGCACCTAGACAATGGAGCCTACGGATTTTGTGACGGTACGGTTAAACAAACTGAATTTAACAGTAAATTGTGTGTTAATCATGTTTTAGTCACCCATTTGCTGGCATATTCAGGTAGAATATTTCGAATCACACATTAAACCCAATATTCCTTTATCACCTTATAAAAGTCAGAGCCATGTTAAATAAAAAAATAGCAACCTTAATATTACTTCTTCTCCCCTTTGTTTCAATTTCACAAGAAATGTGGATCAATGAACTTCATTATGATAATTCTGGCGGTGATGTAGGCGAATTTGTGGAAGTAGTAGTAGAGGAAAGCTTTGCAGGAAATTTAGCAGATATAGAAGTGATATTTTACAATGGCAATAATGGTACTATGTATCAAAATCACACTTTAAACAGTTTTAATTTGGGAACGGCATCCGGTGGGTTTAATATTTATTCAAAATTGACCTCTGGCATTCAAAATGGTAGCCCCGATGGGCTGGCACTGGTTAATAATGGTGTGGTAGTAGAATTTATTAGTTATGAGGGAACGATGATAGCAACTAATGGCTCAGCCAATGGCATGACCAGCACGGATATTGGTGTAGCTGAACCTGGCAGTATTGGCCAATCTTTGCAACTGGCAGGAACTGGCGGTTTGGTTACAGATCATAGCTGGCAGCCATCTGCAACAGAAACCAGAGGCTTAGTTAATAACAATCAGGTTTTTGCAGATATTGCACCAAGGGTTAATTCGGTTTTCCCTATGGATAATGCCACTGGTGTTGATTTAACCACGGCAATTCAGATTGAATTTTCCGAGCCTGTGCATATAACAGCGACTCCCTTTATCGTGACTTGTGGAGGTAACGTAGAAGCCATACTTCTTGATGAAGTCAATGATCAAGCAAATTATACTATATTTCCAAATCCTGCCTGGACGGCTTCCAGTGTTTGTACCGTCGATTTAATTGCCACAGAAATCACCGACCTTGAAGGTCTGGCACATGAGCTGGATGGCAATGGTGATGGCACCGCAGGTGATAACTTTACTTTCTCTTTTAGTGTTACCAGCGACAGTTTACCACAAGTTTCATCGACATTACCCGTGGATGGTGCGGTTTTGGTAGCACAAAATTTTACCATAGATTTAAATTTTACCGAGATTGTAGATTTGAGCATGACTGCAGTTGATCTCGATTGTCAGGGTGCGGTAGCTATATCTGGTCTGCCCGCTGTAGATGTCAATAGCGTCACCATAACGCCTGCGACAACTGTTGCACAAGGCACCGACTGTATAGTTACTTTGCTAGCAAACCAAATAACAGATAAAGATGGTGACAATGCCTTTTTGGATGGTGATGATGATGGCGTTGCAGGAGGAGATTTTGTTTTTTCATTTACTGTCATAGAAGCCGTTGCAGAAATATTTGAAATACAAGGCAGTGGCAGTGCTTCGCCGATGGCCAATAGTTTTGTACGTATGCAAAACAATGTGGTCACAGCGGTTTCTCCAGATGGCTTTTTCATGCAAACACCAACCATGCGTGATGATGCAGATATTGACACCTCAAATGGTATATTTGTATTCACTGGTGCGGGCTCAAAAATATTTGCCAGTGTTGGCGATTTGGTTGATGTCAGAGGTCAGGTCGTTGAGTTTTTTGACTTTACCGAGATTTCTTCAGTTTCTGATGTGACTGTAGTTTCGAGTGGCAATATGTTGCCAGCAGCTGTTGAATTTGATGCCAATACCCCTTCTCAAGACCCTTTAAATCCATCATGTAGCATAGAGTTTGAGTGTTATGAAGGCATGCTGATCAATGTTGCTAATGGCGTAGCTAATAGTGGTTCTCAGGCATTTTTTGGTGATGACGATGCTGAGGCGGTGGTGACGGCAACGGGAGTCAGGGCAATGCGGGAGCCTGGTATTGAAATCAGTCAAATAGGTGATTCTCAATTGCCTCCTTTTGTTCCTGGAGTCTATGACCCAGATATATTTGATGAAGACCCTGAAATTTTTGAGCTTGATGTGGATGCATTAGGTTTACCAGCTATGGAAATTAATGGCGGTGCTACTTTCTCTGCAACAGGTGTGTTGGCTTATCAATTTGGTGATTATGAATTATGGCCCAAACAGTTGACCATGACCCCAAGGGAATTTGTGCCAATCAGACCGCAGTTTTCTTCAGAAATTACCATAGCAACACAGAATATGTTCAGATTTTTTGATGATGTTGACGACCCTGCGATCAACGATTTCCAAGAAGATAGCACCACTACCGAAACGTTTAATCAACGATCTGCTCAGGCTTCACTGTATTTTAGAACAGTCATGAAAGCGCCAGACATCATTGTATTGGTAGAAATTGAAAACCTTGTTGCTGTACAGGCTATCGCAGATCAGATAAACCTTGATGACGGTAATTTGCAATATTCAGCACACTTGGTAGATGGTAATGATTTTGGTGGTATTGATATCGGTATGTTAACTAAACATACGGTCAGCAATATAACGGTCACTCAATTGGGAGCAGATGAGATATTACAATTTGGTGGCACCACTAGGAAGTTACATGACAGACCACCATTGTTGTTAAATGCTACGGTCACAGTAGGCTCATTATCACAAGAAGTCAATGTCTTGGGTGTACACATGCGATCGCGCAGTGGTATAACAGGTTCGGATCGGGAAAGAATTCGCAACAAGCATTTTGAGCAGGCATTATCTGTGGCACAAATGGTGCAGAATATTCAGGGTCCAGCCCCTACAGTACCACTGGCAGTCATCGGTGATTTTAACGATTTTGAATTTTCTGATGGCTATGCCGATGTTATCGGAGAAATCATGGGTGTGATTGATCCTGAGAAAAATTTGTTGCACAGTGATGGTGTAACCATTATTAATCCCGTTAATCCACCATTAACCAATGCGGTAGACACTTTGCCAACTGAAGAGAAATATTCCTTTATTTTTAGAGGTATTATTCAGGCTCTGGATCATGTCTTGATCAACGATGCGGCTTTGCTTATGCTTGCAGAAACGAAATTCGTGCGTGGCAATACCGAAGCACCAGGCAAGTTTGATGGAGACTTTTCCCAGGTATTAGCCATGTCAGACCATGATGGTTTGATGATAAACCTTGAGTTAATTGATCCTTCTGATTTGATTTTTAGAAATAGTTTTGATTGACAACGTTTAATAAATGCGTTTAAATTTCGCACTTATTAAATAATTGAAGAAATATAATATAATGAAAAACCTATATATATCACAGGCAATACCAAATCATCAAAGTGATGAAAGGAGTGACTGTCTCTAGGTTTTATTAAATTATTTTAACTACGATTAATAAAACCTGGAATTTTCCAGGTTTTTTTTTGCCCGATTGTATGACATATTCGGGCCAGCACTCCTCAAGGAGAGAAACATGAGAAACTATGAAGTATATACATCAAAAAATAGAATAATCAAAGCATGGACCAAAGGCGTACCCGTTGAGCCAGAGGCCATCAAGCAATTGCAAAATACCGCATCTTTGCCATTTATTTACAATCACGTGGCAGTTATGCCTGATGTGCATTATGGAATGGGTGCAACCATTGGCTCGGTGGTTGCCACCAAAGGGGCGGTGATACCTGCTGCCGTTGGGGTGGATATTGGCTGTGGAATGATGGCAATTAAGCTGTCACTTAACGGTAAGGACTTACCAGATAGCCTGTCCATGATTCGCAGTGAAATAGAGAGAGCGGTGCCAGTGGGCTTTGCTCAACATCGTGATAATGTTTTGTCAAACTCGCAACAAAAAATATGGGCAAACGATGTGAAGGCTTTATTGCGTGAACACTCAGATATTGCCAAAATGGCAAAAGACCCCATGCAAAAAGTGATGAATCAATCGGGTACTTTAGGTGGTGGCAATCACTTTATCGAATTGTGTCTGGATGAGAACAATGATGTCTGGGTGATGTTGCACTCGGGTTCGCGCGGTATTGGTAATATGATAGGTCGATATTTTATTCAAAAAGCCAAGGAGGACATGCGTATTCATCACATCAATCTGGAGGATAGTAATTTATCTTATTTGAGTGAAGGCACTCAACACTTTGATCAATATGTAACCTGGGTAGAATGGGCACAGAAATATGCAGCCAAAAACAGGCAGCTGATGATGGATCTGGTACTTGTGGCGTTAGAAAAACATTTGCCAGCATTTACGATTAAAAAGCAGGCGATTAACTGCCACCACAATTATATATCCAGAGAGAATCACTTTGGATCTAATGTGATCGTGACTCGCAAAGGTGCAGTACGTGCCAGAGTTGATGACTATGGGATTATCCCAGGCTCCATGGGAGCCAAGTCATTTATTGTCCGCGGTCTGGGTAATGAAGATTCATTTTGTTCCTGTTCACATGGAGCAGGACGGGTGATGAGTAGAACCAAAGCGAAAAAGGTCTTTGCTGTTGCTGATCACATTGCTGCCACACAAGGAGTGGAGTGTCGTAAAGATAAGTATGTGATTGATGAAACACCCAAGGCTTATAAAAATATCGAAGCCGTTATGAAAGCTCAGGCTGATTTAGTTGAAATAGTACACACTTTGAAACAGGTGGTTTGTGTAAAAGGCTAGGAAGTGATGTTTGTACAATCTGTTTGCTTGTTTTTTCCCTAAATTTCATTATTTTATGAAATATTTAGATTAGATTGCTAATACAAAAGGCTTTTGTTTGAAATATTCAGGTAATTTTCAGGTTAATGCACTATAATGCGCACAAATCAGGCGTTGAGGCAAAAATTTAGATTTTGTCAATGCGGTTTTATGGATACATGCACTTAGACATTCTAGCGAGTCAAACTTGCGGTTAATGGATTTATCTGTTTTTAACTACATTTTTACTTAAATTATATTTGGTAAATTTGAATCCTGAAATAACATCAAATTCTTGCATCGAAACGGTGAATTCGAATGCAGGATAAGTTTTATTATTCACCAGAAATTTGAAGATTTATATTATGAGTAAAGGTACAGTAAAGTGGTTCAACCCTGACAAAGGTTTTGGTTTTATTACTCCAGAAGATGGCAGCAAAGATTTGTTTGTTCATCATACAGAAATAAAAAGTGGTGGCGGATTCGCTATATTGAATGACGGCCAAGCCGTTGAATTCGAAGTTGGAAAAGGCCAAAAAGGCCCATGTGCTAACAACGTAGTGCCTCAATAAGAGTTCACTTTAGAGGTATATTCATGACTGTGATCAGATGGGATGGAGATACACTTTGAGATAGTTTTTCTTACTAAACTTGGCTTAATAGTCACTCTATTGAGCCAAGTTTTATAAGGAAAAATAGCCAAGGTGGACTACATTACCACTGATTTTAATAATGCATATACCTCTTAGTTTAAGCATTAAAAAGCTGGTCTTGTACCGGCTTTTTTTATTTGCTTGGCTTAAGCCAGCAGCCCCTTTTACTTTTAAATCCTGGCCTTAAGTTGAGCAGCTTTATTTTTATCAATGGAATGACCTGGTCGGCTCCACTTGGGCTTTTCTCCCAAATCCTGATATTGAGAGTCCTTGGCTTCCACTGTTGGTGGGTGAACATTCTTGAGAAATGGTTTTTGGCTTGTCAATCCCAGCGCTTTAAACATTTTGGCATCATCATTAACGGCAGGATTATCTGTGGTTAATAATTTGTCCCCAGAAAATATCGAGTTGGCACCAGCATAAAAGCACATGGCCTGCCCTTCTTGGCTCATCTGTTTTCTTCCAGCTGACAGGCGTACCTGTGTATGTGGCATAACGATTCTGGTGGTGGCAACCATGCGTACCATGTCCCAAATTTCTACGGGTTGTTGCTCTTGCATTGGCGTTCCTGTCACTGCCACCAGTGCATTTATGGGTACAGATTCAGGTTGTGGGTTCAGCGTAGTCAGTGCCACCAACATACCTGCACGATCGGCTATTGATTCTCCCATACCGATAATTCCGCCAGAGCAAACAGTAACATTGGTTTTACGGACATTTTCTATGGTTTTAAGGCGGTCATCAAAACCACGGGTTGATATGACTTCCTGATAGTATTCTCTGGAACTATCAAGATTATGATTGTAAGCATATAAGCCTGCTTCTGCCAAACGCTGTGCCTGATTTTCGGTAATCATGCCTAAGGTGCAACACACTTCCATATCCTGTTTATTGATGACTCTGACCATTTCCAACACTTGATCAAATTCTGGTCCGTCCTTAACATTGCGCCAGGCAGCTCCCATACATACCCGTGAACTACCAGAGGCTTTTGCCTGTAAGGCCTTATCCTTAACTTGGCTAACAGTCATTAAATCATTACCTTTTATACCCGTATGATAACGTGCAGCTTGTGGACAATAGCCACAATCCTCTGGACAACCACCCGTTTTTATTGAAACCAGGGTCGATACCTGAACTACATTTGGATCATGGTTTTCTCGATGAATGGTTGCGGCTTTATGCATCAAATCCATTAATGGGAGATTGTAAATATTCATGATTTCTTGGGTATGCCAGTTGTGTCTTATTTCATTCATAATATTATTCTATGTGTGGTTTCTTAATTGGTGAACTGAGTAAAATACTGACGGCATTGCCTCCAAAGCCGACAGCATTGATTAAAATTGTATTGATTTGTTTGGGTTGTTTGGGATTGTTAATATAGGGAACCGCTATAAAGTGCTGCTTTTCAAACATCAGCAATGCCAGCTCAATACTTAACATGCCACTGGTTGCCAGAGTGTGCCCCAGCTTCCACTTATTTGTGGTTATTGCCGGTAACTGTTCAGTAAAAATAGCTTTTATGGCATTGAT
>JAESTH010000131.1 GCA_016763695.1 Alcanivoracaceae bacterium | reverse complement strand
GTTGCAATAACTGTTCTATCATGGTCAGTAAGCGGTTGGCATTTCGGTTGACCATTTTTAAGGCCTTGATATCTGTTGCTGACAGGTGTGACTTGAGCAGTTTATTGACAGGTCCCAGTATTAGAGTCAATGGGGTGCGAAACTCATGTGAAACATTGGCGAATAGTTCGTTTTTTCTTGCCAATAAATTTTCGACAGTCTGTTTTTGTATTTTTAATTCTTTGGTTTGTCTTTCCACCTCAAATTTAAGCATGTTTGTGAGTTTTTCATGTTCAACATTTTTATTTTTAAAATACCATAAAATTAAAGAATATATGCTAATAATATAGATAACTTACGCCCACCAACTGAACCAGGAAGCAGGTTTAACCACAATATTTAATGATTTTCCAACTTCATTCCATACCCCATCTTTATTAGAACCTTTTACCCTAAAAGTATATTTTCCAGCTTTAAGGTTTGAGTAGCTTATTCTACGATTATCAGCATCAACATATGTCCATCCCGGGTCTTGTCCTTCCATCATATAAGCATATTTATTACGTGATGGATCAGCAAAACCCAGAGCGGCAAACTCAAAGCCAACCACATAATCTTTGTGACTTAAGGTTAATTCTGCCAGTTCATTGATGGGTTTATTCAGCAAAAACCCATCTTTTTTTATGCCTGCTCCTTGTGGTTTTCCAAAACGACTGAAATCTGTTAAGACGATATTGGGAGGTATTTCATTTATTGTAATATCTTCGGGGTAAAAAGCATTGAAACCATTTCGACCACCAAAGTAGAGTTTGCCATCAGAGGTTTTATGGCTTGAAGCTCTTATAAAATAATTATTTTGGAGCCCGTCACTTAAATGAAAAGTGTGTGATAAACCTGTTTTTATATTAAGTTTAATTAATCCATCGTCTGTACTTAACCACAAATTATTGAAAGCATCACTTAGTATACCTTGAATACTCAGACCCGTGGGAATTCCATTTGATTCATCATATCTCTTAATTAATTCATGCTGTTGGTTAAAATGAAATAATCCATGAAGATATGTACCAACCCAAATTTCATTATTAACTGTGTATATGCTGGTGATTTCTGTAGTTGGTAAATAGGACTGAATTTTTGTACTGAGTATTAATTTTTTATTATCATTAAAGTAGGCTATACCTAAATTTGTGGCAAAATAAAATTTGTTGTTTGCATCTTTATAATAGTTATAAAATTTAGCCCCATTCAAACTAATATTTGCAACAGCTACAGGGTTTAATATTGCATTAATTGTGTCATATGTGAATAAACCATTATCAGTACCTAATAAGATCTTATCTGAATCATATTTACTAGAAAAATATGTGTTTTTATAATTATAAAATTGATTACTGACATCGACCAACATACTATTTTCATTTATTTTACTTAACCCCATAGATGTAGCAACCCATCTCTGGCTTTTATTATCTAAATTTGTTGAAAGAGGAATTTTTTGACCAAATACTACATCACCTTCTACACCTTTATTATAAAGTACACATTGTTTTTTTTCTTCGTTAAACTTAGTGACTCCTTTTTCTGATGCAAGCCAAGTATTATCTCCCTCTTGGTCTATACCGTAAATAATTGAACTCTCACTACAAAATAGACTACTATCAGAACTTGTTTCCAAGTTAAAATTTAATGCTTTAGTGTCGATAAAGTTCACCCCTCCATTAAAGCTATTAACCCATAGAACACCTGCTCTATCTAGCATCAAAGATGTAATTGAATTATCAGAAATTGAATCTTTTACTTCAGGTTGATGTTTAAAAATAGTTGTATTACCGTCCTTTTTGGATATTTTAATCAAGCCTTCTAAAATCGATCCCACCCAGATGTTTTTATCGCTTGAAAAAATTGTCAGTACAGGAAAATGTATTAATTTTGGTTTGTATTCAAAAAAATGTTGGGATTTGGGCTCTTTCAAAAAAAGACCTAAACTTGTCCCTAACCAAATTTTTTGATCTTTATCTTTTAAAATGGTATAAATAAGTATCTTGTCAATATCCCTACCAATCTTAATTTTTATATACTCATGAGTATCAGTATTAAAGGAAAATAAACCAGTCATAGTACCAACTAACAATTTGTTTTCTGACAAACTTATTATTGATGTTATATAAACATCATCAGTCTTATTAAGAGCCTTTGAAAAAGGATAATATTTAAACTCATTATTCTTTAATAAGTGATTAAGTCCATTATTAGTTCCTATCCACAAACTGTTGTCATTTTCTTCTAATATGGCAGAGACTGTATTCGAGCTAATTGACTTATTATCGCTGGCATTGTGTTGAAATGAGGTGATAGAATTACTTGAAATTTTAAATAGGCCATTTAGTTTGGATGCGATCCACAAGCTATTATTTTCACTTACATATAATTTTGATATTTCCTTTAAAACTATTTGACCTTGCATACTAAGAATATCTGTATAAGATTTTAACTTGTAACCATCAAAGCGCCAAAGGTTATTATCAGTAGCAAACCACAAGTAGCCTTGTTTGTCTTGTACCAATGAGCGTATTCTTGTGTTGGGAAGCTTATCCAAAGCTTGCAAACTATTAAACCTAATATGAATAGCAAAACACAGCTGCGGAACTAAAATGCTGACAAGTATTAGTCGTATCAATAATTTAATTTTTGAATATTGGCAAATATCCTAACTTCCAAAAAAATAGTTTAACTATCTTAACCAGTTGATAATTAAATATAAAGATAATTTATGCATTACAGGTATTTCTATAGCAGCTAAATTATTTTATTTTTTAAAATAATTTAGCTGTCAAAAACTTAAATGTTAGAGTAAAAGTTACTCCAAGAGGAGTTGTACTTATTATACGAACTCAGGAGGCTTTGAAAAACCATTAGTAAATAATACTTTACACATCTCTCCCTATGACTATACATTCAGCCTCTTTATGACTATACATTCGGGCTCTGTTACAAGTTGCTTAATTGATGGAAGCTGACTGTGACCAAAGGAAGCCTTGTTTTTTGTTCCAAAGATTGATGGCTGCTGTAAGTTATTTAGAACCCCGGAATTAGAGTGATGGGGAGCAGGAGGACATAAATTGTTTGTATAAGCAAATGGCTCTCTGGTTATAGTTCCGTCTGCGTTTTGTATCCAATGTATGCACTTATACATATACTCTGGGTCACTTGCAAAACTGGCAGTAGAGTTCAAACAGGCTATAGTCGTTAGTATGATTAATTTAAAATATTTCATATTGTTTCCCACAATTGTTAAAAAGAATAAACATAGTAAACAGTTCGTACAGCAGAATCAACAGCTTGTCCTAAATTCTAATTTTTTTGTCCCTAAATTTAATTAATTGAGCCCATATCAAAAGATTTTTGTCCTTTTACTGGTCACATTTTTTTATTATCTGCTCATACAATAGCTGCATGCTTATCGGGTTGTACTCGGTTTTCATATAAGGGACTTTTACAAATGGAGTTGATTTTACATTAAAAATATATAGGAAAATCTTATGAAAAAATTATTACTAGCTTTAGTTGTTACATTATCTTTTGGTTCAGCCATTGCGAAATCAAGTACAGTTGAGACAGACACACCTTTTGAATTAACAAAACCCACAACGGGATTAAACTTGTTGAAGTCAAAGCAACCAATTGAAACAAAAGGTTTTTGTGGCAATCCAAGTTCTGGCTGTTACACTGGTTGGTCTGGTGGTTGCATGTATATTAATGGTGGCGTTGCATATTGTATTCGTCATTAGACCCATTAAATGACTTGAATGATAATTATAGTTTAAGAGGTTAATAACAGTTTATAGTTACCATTTCGCAACTGTTCAACGTACTTTGAAAAATAGATGTATAAGGACACTTTGATATGTCGATAAAAACCTCTGAGGAGTGGACTTAGTCCACTAAATAAAAAACGGTATTTTAAGGCTGAGAGTACTTGGTTTTCATGTATGTTTTTGCTTTTTTGCTTGATTTTAGACATCGTTGATTTTAGACTTAGTTGCTTGTATTATTAGTTTCGAGTAGCTGTATTTGCTGTTACTCGAAATTTTTATCTTTTCACATATGCAAACTTCTACCCCCATCCACATTAATAATCTGTCCTGTTATATAATCATTTTCAATAAGAAACTGGATGGCTTGATATATGTTTTTTTCATTTCCTCTTTTCTCTAATACAGTACGTTTAATAATATTGTGTTTTTCTTTATCCGTTAAATCACCAGCAGGCCAGATAATACAGCCAGGAGATATACCATTGACGCGAATTTCTGGTGCATACTCTTTTGCCAGCGCCTGTACCATCATTTTATTGGCTGCTTTTGCCATTGAATAGACGGGATAGCCTTTGAGCGGTTTATCCGCATGAATATCAACCAGATTAATAATCGAGCCATTGACCTTTTTTAATAAGTGATAACAGGCTTTAGATAAAAACAACGGACCTTTGACATTGCTGTTAAATAATTTATCATAATCTAAAGGCCTCAACTCTGATAAATTTGTGGAAAAAAACTCAGAGGCGTTATTAACAAGAACATCTAGACGATCAAATTCTGTGCTGATTATATCAATGATATTTTTAAAATCCGTCTCATTATTAAAGTCTGCCTTTACACTAATACAGGAATTTGTACGAATCTTATTAAGTTGTTCTTTAAGCGCTTGCGTTTGTACTACTGATTGTCGATAATGCAACACAATATTATAGCCATCAGCATGTGCAGATTGAGCAATATATGCACCTATCCTTTGTGATGCTCCTGTTATTAACATAACTTTTTTACTTATTACCATACTTTTTTATGTCTCAACAAGATCCAACTATAGAGCAACACAGTTTAGCATCTCATAGCCTTGCACTAAAGAAAAAAATCACAGAACAAATAGAGGAACAGGGCGATATTAGTTTTGCACAATATATGCAAATGGCTTTATATCAGCCTGGCTTGGGTTATTATTCTTCAGGCAATCATAAATTTGGTCAGGCTGGTGATTTTGTTACAGCTCCCGAACTGGGTGATTTATTTGCCAAATGTATGGCACAACAGTTTCAGCAACTTATTGTCAAAATCCCTACACCGATAATTTTAGAACTGGGTGCTGGTACAGGTCAATTTTGTTATGACTGTTTATTAGAACTAGACTGTTTAAATACACTACCAGAAAAATATTATATTCTGGAAGTCAGTGCAGATTTACAGGATCGGCAAAAACAAAAGATAGCAACTCTGCCTATGCATTTACAACAACTGGTTTGTTGGATTCAACAACCATTAGCTGAAGACTTTAATGGCATTATTTTTGCCAACGAGGTTGTGGATGCCTTGGCGGTTGAGGTGTTTAAAGTTGAAGACCAACATTATAAACAAATGCGAATTGCTTGGGATGATGGTTTTATACAGCAATGGCAACATTTCCCTATACAGCTAGATGCAGAACTGTTGAATAAAAATCTGGATTTGCAAGAGGGCTATGTTTCTGAATTTATCCCTCATTTGGCTGACTGGTTAGCTACCATTAGTCATAATTTATCTCAAGGGGTTGTGCTGTTTGTTGATTATGGTTATGACTCTAAAGCCTATTATCACCCACAAAGAGATGAAGGGACTTTGGTCTGTTATTTTCAACACCAAGCTAATTTTGATTATTTTTCAAACATAGGCATTCAGGATATCACTGCTTTTGTCGATTTTACGGCTGTGGCGCAAGCTGCTGATGATTGCCGATTATCAGTTGATGGTTATACTTCTCAGGCACATTTTTTAATATCTTTGGGGATCCAGGATAAATTAGGCGATAGCGAAGCAGATTATGAAAATTATTATAAAAACACCACAGAAATGAAAAAATTAACCATGCCCAATGAAATGGGCGAAAAATTTAAAGTCATCGCATTATCCAGAAATTTTAACGAAGAATTATTGGGCTTTTCATTTTCTAATCAATTACATCTATTATGAATATTAAAAGAAAATACCTACTTATCATTGGCTGGTTTATGGTTTTAAGCGTTATTACTTTATCTTTGATAAATATCAGCGGCGCTATTCCTGATGTAAAACATGGCGATAAAATTGGTCATTTTATCGCCTATTTTTCATTGATGGTATGGTTTGCCTGGTTATATCCCAAAGTATGGGTAAGAAATCTATATGCTATTGCATTTATCTTTATGGGTGGTTTAATGGAATTATTGCAATCCCTGACTCAATATCGATCCATGGACATTGATGATTTTCATGTCAATACTATTGGGGTTATTGTTGGTTTTATTTTTGCAGTAATAACTTCAGCCATTCCTCTTATAAACAAAACTTTCAGGTTATAATATCGCCAATGAGTAGATTGCAAATAATAGTCCCTGTTTTTAATGAACAAGAAGTGGTTGATTTGTTTTATGAAAAAATGAAACAGATTCTGCAAACTTGTGATGTCAAGTGGAGCATTCTGTTTGTTGATGATGGCTCTACTGATGGCACTGTTCAACACATAGAATTTTTGCGCCACAAAGATCAACGCATTGGTTTTATTACCTTGAGTAGAAATTTTGGCAAAGAGTATGCACTCACCGCGGGGCTTGATCATGCCGATGCCGATGTGGTGGTGGTTATAGATGTCGATTTACAGGACCCTCCTGAACTGATTCCACAAATGCTGGATTTATGGCATGAAGGCTACGATGTGGTTTATGCAACCCGCAAACAGCGTGAGGGTGAAACCTTATTCAAGAAGACCACTGCATCCTGGTTTTACCGTTTAATAAATGCCATGAGCAAAATTACCATCCCGAAAGATACAGGGGATTATCGTTTGCTAGATATTAAAGCGGTCAGGGCATTAAATAAACTGCGTGAAAGTAATCGTTTCATGAAAGGCTTATTTGCCTGGATAGGCTATAAGCAAAAAGCCATATATTTTAATAGAAAAAAGAGAATTGCAGGCACCACCAAATGGAATATGCGTAAACTGTTTTCATTTGCCATTGATGGCATTACTTCTTTTTCATATATGCCACTCAAGTTTGCCACCTGGATAGGTATCTCTGTGGCCTTATTTGCTTTTATTTATGGCTTGATCGTTATTGCCAAAACATTAATATTTGGCAATGACCTGCCTGGTTATCCATCTTTAATGGTGGTTATTTTATTCCTGGGTGGCATACAATTAATGGCTTTGGGTATTATTGGTGAATATCTGGGTCGATTATTTGAAGAGAACAAACAACGCCCGCTTTATTTAATCGATAAATATCAACCACCAACCGAAAAGGATAAAAATGAACCTTAAGCAATACCTTGCAATTATTGTTTTTAAAACCAGAGTTGAGTTAAAAACAGAAAGACAGAGAACCTATCTTGGATTTATTTGGTGGGTACTGGAGCCCCTGATGTTTTTAGCTATATTTTATGTAATATTTACAAATATTCGAGACTCAAAAACTGACCATTTTGTGCAATTTCTGTTGATTGGTTTGATTTTTTGGCAATGGTTTAAATCATCTATTTCACAGTCCTCATCAGTTATTATTTATCAAATCAATTTATTGCGGCAGGTACAAATACCAGCTTGGCTATTTCCTGTGATCAAAGTCTCTGCCAATACGGTAAAATTTGTTATTGTATTTACGGTGTTACTATTTTTTTTATGGGTCACTGGTTTTGTACCAAATCTCAATTATCTCTATATGCTGGAAATAATTTTTATCCAGTTTCTACTGATTAATGGTATCGTTTTATGTCTGGCATCGGTGGTGCCTTTTATACCAGATATCCGGGTCATTGTTGATAATCTCTTATTGGGAATGTTTTTTGTTAGTGGGATTTTTTTCCCGATAACATTAATTCCTGAACCCGTACAGAGTTATTTGTCTCTTAACCCCATGGTTAAAATCATCCAAAACTCTAGAGAAATATTAATGAATAATAATGCCCCCAATCAAATGGATTTATTATATGTACTGGTTATGGCATTAATTTTTATTTTTATTGGGATGCAATTATTTAAGAAGTTCCAAAACAGTTATGCGAAATTATCAGGAATATAATCGAGGAAATAATATGGAGCTTATGAAATTTGAAAATGTTGGTCTATCCTTCAAAAGAAAAAACAAACCCGTCTTTTGGGCGATAGAAAATGCCACCTTTAATATATTGGAAGGAGAAACACTAGGCATAATTGGCAGTAATGGTGCTGGCAAAAGCACCTTGTTAAGACTGATAGCCGGCACTTATAAAAAAGATAAAGGTATTATCCATGGACAGACTACCAGTTGCGCTTTACTGACTTTACAGCTGGGATTTGTGCCTTATCTTAACGGTATTGATAATGTTATTTTGAGTGGCATGTTACAGGGCTTAGACAAAAAACAGGTGGAATCAAGACTGCCTGAGATTATCGCCTATTCAGAATTGGGTGAATTAATCAATGAGCCCATCAACACCTGGTCAACAGGCATGGTAGCAAGGCTTGGATTTGCTCTGGCTCTGGAAATAAAACCAAAAATACTATTAATAGATGAAACCCTGTCAGTTGGTGATGCCGCATTTAGAAAAAAATCGGCTCAGGCCATCGAAGATAGAATCAAATCAAATCAGACTGTGGTTTTGGTTTCTCATGGCATTGGTACCATCAAAGAGTTGTGTGATAGAGTTGTCTGGATTGATAAGGGCGTTACTAAAGCCCAGGGCAAAACCAAAGATATCGTGGCTCAATACGATCAGCATGTCGCTGCCTCAATAGGAAAAATACATGGCAACAGATAACCAACACATTGAGTTCCAACTCGAACAATTGCACAAGCAATTACAGCAAGAGAAACAAAACAATTCTGAACGCAACAAAGAATTACAGACAAACCTGCAATACTTAGCCAGAGATTTAGATACCCTATTTGCCTCAAAAACATGGCAGGTTGGCTATGGAGTCATGAATATTTATCGAAAAATCATGAACCTATTTGGTAAAAAACATGATGGCCAATACATGAATGGCGATCATTTTAAAAATCTGATAGAAAGTTGTGAATTTTACACCCATAGAAAAACTCAAATTCACCCCAATCTTGCTGATACGCTTGATGGAAAATTTCCCAAAAGCCACTACGAACCATCACAGGTTGAAGTGGTATTAAAAGATTTGTGGCGCGCTCAAAAAGCAGAGAAAAATGAAATCTAAAAAAAAGACCATCATCATCCTTGCCTGGAACAACTGGCCAACCACAAAAGAATGCCTGCTTAGTCTCAAACAAACCACACTTAACAACACAGACGTTATTGTTATTAACAATGGTTCCACCGATGAAACCAGAGATGAACTGAAAAAATATGACTGGATAAAAGTTGTTAACTTAGCAGAAAACCTTGGTTATGTTAAAGGCAATAATGAAGCCGTTAAACATGCCAGCATTGACTCTGATATTGTTTTAATCAACAGTGACATCGTCTTTAAACAAAAAGACTGGCTGCTACAATTAGAAAGCTCTGCCTATCAACAGCAACAAACAGGTATTGTTGGTTGCCGACTGCAAAATGACAAAGGACAATTAATCCATGCTGGCACCTTTATCATGCCCGAGACCATGTGGGGACAACAGATGGACTCTGGCAAAATCGAAGTGGATATCAATCAGTTTAACCAAGATCGAATTGTGCAAGGCGTTATTTTTGCTGTTGCCTATATCAAACGAGCTGTTTTTGATCAATTAAACGGTCTTTCAACTGAGTTTCACTCCTATTTTGAAGACACTGATTTTTGTTTACGTGCAAAACAACAGGGTTATGACACCCTCTGTTGTGGAGCAGTCACCCTATTACATAATCAGCACGGTTCTACTCAGGATAACGTTTCATTCCGAAATAAATTATTCAATCAATCCAGACAGATATTTAGTAAAAAATGGAAGAAAACGCTGACCAATAAATACACTTCAGCTCTATCCTGGCAGTCAATTTTAAATTTTCCTACAGGCTATGCCATGAGTTCTCAAGCCATAGTCAAGGCTCTGGATGATGCCAAAGTACGGATTGAATACAAATATGTATACGGTGCAAACAGCCCCTTCCCCGTACCAGAAAAAGAGGACATGCAACATAATAGACTGAATATTATTTGCAAACGGCCTTTTACAAAAAAACCTGATGTTTCTGTGGTATATGGACAAGGCGATGTCTTTGAGCGCAATCAGGGCAAATATAAAATTGGTTTTACCATGTTAGAGGTAGACGGATTTCCTCCTGAATGGATTAGACAGGCCAATAAAATGGATGAAATTTGGGTACCAAGTGAATTTAATAAACAAACCATGCTGGCCTGTGGATTAAATCGTCCCATCCATAAAATCCCGTTGGGTGTTGACTGTCATTATTTTAATCCACAAATTAAATCGGTTAAAAACAAAAATAATGATTATGTATTTTTTACCAACATCGAATGGGGTGAACGCAAAAATCCACAAATGCAACTACAGCAATTTAACAAAACCTTCAAAGCCAGCGACGATGTCTGCCTCATTGCAAAACTCAATAACCGTGACCCCAGTATCAACTTGCAACACGAAATTAAAAAGCTACAATTAAAAGCACAGGGTGGAAGGATTTACTTCATCATCAATCGTGTTTTTGATTTTTATCAACTGCCATTGCTTTATCGATCAATTGACTGTTATATTACCGCTGGACGCGGCGAAGGATGGGATATGCCATTAATGGAGGCCATGGCCTGCGGACTGCCAACAATTGCCACCAATTGGGGAGCCCATCAGGAATTTGCCAACGATAAAAATAGTTACCTGCTGGATATTACAGGAACCATACCTGCCGAGGCAAAATGCCCGTATTATGCAGGTTTTAACTGGGCAAACCCAGATGCAAACCACTTTTCTGAATTACTGTTGTCTATTTTTAACAATCAAAAACAGGCGCAAGAAAAGGGCACAATTGCCGCATTGGCAATGCAGCAACAATGGAGTTGGGCTAATACTGCAAATAAGATTATACAAAGATTAGAGCAGATATAAATAGTGCTTCTTTTTAAATGGTAGAACCAGAATAAATGACAAATGGTCTAATGGCATTTTCTGCTATATTGTTATCTATTGGACAATTGCCATCATCAATATGCCTAATTAACTTTGGCCATTGCTGGTTTAAATATTTCAATGCCTTGCCCATTTTCCCATCAGTAGTTGGACATGACCACACATGCAAAGACATCACTATTGAACACATCAGCTAATTTTTTCATCCTAGCAACGATGTGGTAATTGGATGTAAATAAAACACTCTTTGTGTTGTATTATATTTTCTACATATGAGTGCCCTTTATAGCCCCTTTATAGCCCACTTTATACCCCTTTATAGCCTATGTATTAGGCCGCAGGGAAAAACCTAAGAAACTGCTAAAACAAAAAAAAAGAACTGGCCTCGTAAAGCTCAAAAATATCATAGAAATCCTTATTGCTTGCAATTTTTTATGTCATAGTAGCGCTCATGATAAAACTTTCAATAAAAATCAAGGTGTTGATTATCCTGTTATTGCTCACCACAATAATGATAGTCAGCATGGCCTTAAATATGCAAAATGGCTTTAATAAAGGCTTTTTCAACTATCGCAAGGCCATTGATAATCAATTCCATAACAATCTGGTATCAACCTTGCAGGGTTATTATGCAGAAAAAGGCAATTGGCAGGAACTGCGGCAAAACAGAAGACTGTGGAATGATCTGATTAACCAGAGCACCGTAGATGTAGATAATTCACAAAGGCACCGCTTAACCCCAGAATCAAAACCACTCAATGGCAAAAAATCATCCTCAAAAAGAAATAGTTTCAGGAAAAAACTACATCGTATGCGCATGCTACCTCCGATCAGTTTATTTGACCAAAATAAAGACATTATAATTGGTAAAGTAAGTTGGCAAGATGAAAACTTATACTATAAGAAAATCGTCAATCAGCACAAGCTGATAGGATACCTGGGTATACTAAAAAACAATACTCTACACGATAAACAGGATCAGATATTTATTAAAAACATTAAATCAATGCTGTTAAATCTTGGCATCATCATGATTGTTTTTGCGATAGTTATTACCTTCCCCATTGCTAAATATTTTACCAGCTTAATCAATCAACTGACCATAGCCACACAAAAGATTGCCAAAGGCGATTACTCTATCCGCATAAAATCTGAGCGAAATGATGAGCTTGGACATTTGGCAAAAAACTTTAACTTATTGGCAAAAACGCTGGAATCCAATGCCAAATCACAAAAAACCATCATGGCCGATATAGCCCACGAATTAAGAACCCCAATAGCTGTGATAATAGGAGAAATAGAAGCCATCCAGGATGGCATACATCCCGCGGATGAAAGTACCCTCAATTTATTACACACACAAATTTCATCATTGATAAGCCTGGTTGATGATTTACATGACTTGAGTGAATCAGATTTAGGTTCACTAAAATACAAAATGGAAAAATTTGATGTACTGGCTTTGATTGAAGAATGTTATCAGGCCTATCAATTAAAATTCACCCAAAAAAACATCCATCTTGAAATCCTCTCCTCAAAACGGCAGTGTACAATAATTGGTGACAGCAATCGCTTAAAACAGATGTTTAACAACTTACTCAGCAACTCCGTTCACTATACCAGTGCGGGAGGAAAGGCACAAATAGCCTTGACTTGCACAGACAAGCAGGTGCAGATAGTTATCAAGGATAGTACGCCTGGTTTAAAGCCAGAGCAATTGGATAAAATATTTGATCGCTGGTACCGTGGTGAAAAATCAAGAAACAGAAACTCAGGTGGCAGCGGATTAGGCTTAGCGATTTGTCAAAAAATCATTGCCGCACACAGTGGTCATATTGAGGCCAAACAATCTTCTTACGGTGGTGTAGAAATCACCATTAAATTACCGAGATAAATACAAAATGACAAGTGCACATATACTGATAGTAGAAGATGAAGAGAATTTAGCAAAAATCATGCGGGATTATTTATCCAGAGAAGAGCTACAGACACATGTTATAACAGATGGCAATGATGTGGTTGCATATGTCCGTGAACACAAACCTGATGTCATACTGCTGGACATCATGTTACCCAATAAAGATGGCAGTACAATTTGTAAAGAAATCCGTCAGTTTAGCAACACCCCAATCATCATGACCACCGCAAGAATTGATGAAATTGATAGAATCATCGGTTTGGAAATAGGTGCCGATGACTATGTCTGCAAGCCCTATAGCCCCAGAGAACTGGTGGCCAGAGTCAAAGTGCAACTACGAAAAAGATCACAGCCGAATAGTGAAGAAGGCAAAGACTTAAAATTGAATGACGATTTTTTAACAGCCAGCCTCAGCAGCAAAAGCATTGAATTAACCTTTGTTGAATATAACCTGTTAAAAAAACTGCACGCCAGCAAAGGTAGAATTTACAATCGCGATCAACTGATAGACTCAATCTATACAGATGGCCGAATAGTCAGTGACAGAACCATAGACAGCCACATTAAAAAAATCCGCAAAAAACTTAAAACCCTCAACCCAAAACAAGAGTACATTCATTCCATCTACGGCTGTGGCTATAAGTTTGAGGCTAAATAAATAAAGTATTCCTATATGGGACAACATTCACATTTCGTGCATATTTGTTGCAAAGTTACTTTATATAATGGTTTCAAGCTTATTCGATAAAGAATAATATTTATTAACTATTCAACGAGGTTACAAAACATGAAAACAAAACTATTAATAGCGGCATTAACATTAACAATCGGCACGCTTGCTATCGCCTGTCCAGGTGGCAAACATAGAGTGGCAAGTACACTCAACTTAACAGATGAACAGCGCCAAAAATTTGAGGTAGTAATGACAGAAAAAGGCGAAAGTATGCAGGCAGCTATGGCAGTTGTTCATGGTGATACCAGAGTGAAACTGGCAGAATTTCTATCCGAAGAACAATTACAAACTCTGGATGAAAGAAAAAACAGACATGCTGGTATGAGAAGACACAGAGACACCAGCAAATAATTAATTCAGCTAAACTGTAGAGACAAGGCATGCCTTGTCTCTACGATGTGTGTTATATATGAAAACTACAGTTCTATAAAACCTTTAAATCCTCATCCAGCATATGCAGCAGTAACATTTCACCATCTGCCATTTTAAACTGACCAAATCGAGCCTTTTGAAAATGGCTGGCTTGGCCCTCCTGAAAGTAGAAGGCATTGGTGGTGAAAACAACCCGATAATTACGAAATTTAAAGGGAATCATATACTGAGTATCAGTTATTTGCTGATTGTGAAACAGATCAACAAATGACACCACGTTATTTTCATCCTTCATCACCACAGCAAAGCCCTGTTGGGCTGGGATGGTTGTTTGGCCATTGAGTAATCTTAAATGATCCTGTATTTTCGCCGCCAGCTCAAAGCGTAAACGCATATAATCGCCCTGCATAAGTGAGCGCGGATCAACGGGGGTCAGTTTAAATAGCAATACTTCGCCATTGGCAATTAAATGCTGTTTTTTATTGATGTTGATGTTTATCGCGATCAAAGCAATGATAATGGTGATGATGCCTAAGTACTTATTCTTGCCAAATGCATGGAGTTTAAATTTACCCCGTTTATTAACTGCATTATTGCCTACTTTTCTGGCGTAAATATAGCCAATACTAAACCACGCTGCCAACATAGCCAGACCCAGTACAATCAATACCATAGACTTAACCAATAATGTCAGCTGAAGGTTATAATAATACCAGGAAAAAAAGCTGATTACTGCCATTGAACCCAGTACCATCAGGCTCATTCTTGACCTGGCAAAACCAATAATAACGATCAATAATCCAGTGCTGATACCATAGATTTTATAGCTAATAAGTACTAAGCCGGCGGCAGCCAGTAAACTCAAAATTGCGGTTGTTGAGCTGAGTGCTATTTTGTGTTCTTTAAGCAGGCTTATCACTAGATTAACAAAAACCAGTGCGATCAGTAGACTGCTGATCAGTTCTGCATGGATAAACAACCAGCTGGAGTCACCGCGAATACTTTCTTTTAATAAAAACTTACCAGTTAATAAAAAGCCACTGCTAAAAACCATGGTTATAGCGACAGCAAATCCTATGGCCTCCCATAAATCACGGTCTTTATCCCAGCTGTTTTCCTTTAGCCAGATAAAACTAAACAATACCGCAATAAAGGCACTGCCAATACCATGGAATCCAGCTAAATTGAGTGCAATTAAAAGAGCCAGCAGGCCAAAACTGCTAGACAGCAAACGGTGAGCATATTGGGGAATGATCCATGCCAAAACCAGTTGATAGCCAGCCAGTATAAAAAAAGCCAGCCTGTTTTCAATCTTGAGTAAAAAAAACAGTCCTATCGCAACCATTAATTGTCCACAAAGGCTAAATGCCATACCCAGTTGCTCAAAAAAATCATTTTTTTGTAATCTAATAATAATATATGCGGCAATCGAGCACAATACCCCCACAGAAATTAATAAGCCCCCAGTAGGCTGTTTAAATAAAAAACTAAAGGCTGTGGCAAAGAATCCTACTAAAAACAGAGCGGCAAGCCAACCACCAAACCCCTGCATAAAGCGGATATACCAGGGAATTTCCTGCTCATAGCTATGAGCGTCTGCTGGTGAGTTTTCTTCTGTTACCAGTTTGTTTTGTAGTAATTTTTGCCAGAGATCCTGAGTATTCATGCGCTTACTCCTTGTGCGTTTGACTGCTTTAACAGCTTCATTAGCCATTTAACTCCAGCGGTAGAGAGGCCAATAGTAAGCAAGCCAAATAATAAAAATGTTGCACCATTCAGGTCACTGTCAACAACTCTGCCAATCGTGGCGAGGATGAAAATTATGCCGCTGAGCACCCAGCTAGATAGAATCAGAATATCGGTGCTTTTGATTCTGTATAAATAATAAACCGCTGACATCCAGCTTAAATAGAATAATAGATCAAAACCATTTTTAGTGAATTCAAATATGGAAAAGACTGCAACCCAAGTAAAGGCTATCATGGCTAGTACCGCAGCGACTTGTGAGGCAATTCTATTTTTTAGTAATTGATAATGATGCAGCAACTCAAAAATAACCAATGCCAATAGATTGAAACAGGCATAAAGTATAATACTGCGTTCATTATCAAAGAATAATCCAAGTAGGCCAAAGCGTACGTCCAAAAGCAGGCTAAGAGTTAGATTTGCCAGTCCCAACCACAATAACCACAGACTGCTACTTTTTGAGCTAAGAGCCAGCGGGGTGGTAAATAGCGTCCATAACATAAATAATTGCCAAGGGTCTTTACCTGTTTGATAACTTTGCCCAAATAAGGCAAATAATGAGCCAATGAGTAAAGCCAAAAAGAATAAAATGGCGGTACTTGCGTGTGACTGTGCTGTGCTTTGGCTGTAGATAAACAGGCTGACTAACATTAAGCCCTGTATTAAGGCAAATTTAGTCAGTAAGGATATCTCCTGCCAGTTATAGGCGAAAAAAAAGATCACACCAAAGGCAACAGACAAGATGCTCAGCCACAGCAGGGATTGGCGAATAAAGC
>JAESTH010000130.1 GCA_016763695.1 Alcanivoracaceae bacterium | reverse complement strand
GGTTTTTTGACCACGGCAAGGCAAGCCTCTTCTGTGTCTCAATCCACGATAACAACCTAAATCCATTAAACGTTTAATGTCCATAGCCACTTCCCTTCTTAAGTCACCTTCGACACCAAACTTAGCCACTTCGCCACGAATCTTTTCTAATGAACCTTCATCTAAATCTCTTACTTTAGTTGTTGGGTTCACACCTGCATTTTCGCAAATACTATATGCTCTGGTTCTGCCTATACCATATATACTGGTAAGACCGATCCATGCATGTTTGTAAACTGGTATATTGACACCTGCTATACGCGCCATTTAATTCTCCTGAAACTTAATTATTTCTATTATTCGGTATTTCTCTGAGTATTCAATTATTTTTCAAATACACATCAAATTACTACTTTGGCTTAAAAAGCCGTGCATTGTACTGCAAAAAAAGACACACAGCAACTTAGCTGATGTCTTTAATGCATTTATTTCATGAATCTCAACAAAACCGATTAAATAATCTGAATAATGAAAGATTCTATGTACTCTAAATCATTTTTAACGCATTACGCACGTTGTTTAGAGTTGTTTACTTGAGTGCAAAGTTTCACGAAGCTGACAAATAAGTCCGTCCGACATGAAGTACTAACTAACAATATATGTTAGCGTCTTTGCATTCCAGATTTACCGTAATTTTTTAAATTTGACTTTTTCATCAAGCTGTCATACTGACCAGACATTAAGTGTGTTTGTAACTGTGCCATAAAGTCCATAGCCACGACGACTACAATAAGCAAGGAGGTTCCCCCTAAAGCGAATGGAACCGACCAAATATTTAAAACGAACTGCGGCATTAAACTGACACCAAGCAAGTACAATGCACCCCAGAAAGTTATTTTTGTTGTAACGTTATCTATATAATCAGCAGTATGTCTACCTGGCCTAATACCAGGCACAACCGCACTAGAGCGCTTAAGATTATCAGCCATCTCATTTGGGTCGAAAGTCAGCGCTGTATAGAAAAATGCAAACCACACGATCAGACCACCAAAAATAATCATGTATAACACATTGCCTGGAGACAGCCATTGAGAAACATCCAGCAGCCAACCAAAACCATCTTTTTGCCCTAAAAACTGAGCAATGGTACCAGGAAATAAAACTAAACTTGAGGCAAATATCACTGGAATCACACCAGCCATATTCACTTTAAGAGGCAAATATGAACTTTGTGCCTGTGTACCCATTCTGCCACCACGTCTTGCATATTGCATGGTTATTCGTCTCTGCGCTCTTTCCACAAAGACTACAAAATAAGTCACTCCCAAAGCCATCACCAAGAAGAACAAAGCTTCTAAGGCATTTAATTGCCCATTACCAACCATGGAAAACACCGAACCAATTGCTGAAGGCAAGCCTACCACAATACCTGCGAAAATAATTAATGAGATACCGTTACCAATACCTCTTTCTGTTATTTGCTCACCCAACCACATTAGAAATAATGTGCCACCAGTAAGTGAAATAGTTGCAGGAAACAGGAAGCCGAAACCAGGATTTGGTACAACATCTATGCCGCCGCTGCTACCCATTTGCTGTAATGAGAACGATATGGCATAAGCCTGAAAACCAGCCAAAAAAACTGTTGCGTATCTGGTATATTGATTGATTTTTTTACGACCTGACTCACCTTCTTTTTTCAATTCCTTAATCATAGGTATTGAATGACCAAGGATCTGAATAATAATCGAAGCTGTAATATATGGCATCACACCTAATGCAAATAGAGAAAATCTGCCAAGAGCACCACCAGAAAACATATTAAACATATCCAATAGTCCGCCACCCTGTGTCTCAAGTAATTGAGACAATACTTTGGGATTAACTCCTGGTACTGGTATATATGATCCTAACCTAAAGATTATAAGGGAAATAATAACAAACCAGATTCTTGATTTTAATTCTGAAAAATTATTTTTGTTCCCTAACATTTTTTGGACTTGTTCTTGTGATGCTGACATAATATTATTTTACTCTACTGTTCCGCCTGCTTTTTCAATGCTAGCTTTTGCACCAGCCGTTACATTCAATCCTACAACTTTTATTGATTTGGTTATATTACCAGTATTTATGACTTTTACTTTCGTCACAAATCTCTTAACCATACCTTTTTTAATCAATGTTGCTAAATCAACCGTCTCTTCTTTTAATGTTTCCAAGTGATATAAGCACACTTCATCGCTGTATTTCGCCATTCTTGATGCGAAACCAAATTTAGGCAATCTTTTCTGTAATGGCATCTGGCCACCTTCAAATCCCACCTTGTGCCATCCACCTGAACGTGATTTTTGGCCTTTATGACCTCTACCACAAGTTTTTCCATAGCCAGATCCAATTCCACGGCCTACTCTTTTTGCTGCTTTCTTGCTACCAGCAGCTGGTTTTATTGTATTTAAATGCATTATTCTATCCACCTTATGAATTATTTAACTTCTTCTACTGTTAATAAGTGAATAGCTTTGTTAATCATGCCTCTGTTTTCAGGTGTATCAATGACTTCAACAGTATGACGCATTCTGCGAAGACCTAACCCTTTTACACAAGCTTTATGATTTGCCAAAGCCCCAATAGTACTTTTTGTTTGAGTAACTCTAATCACTTTAGAATTTTTTTTAGTCTTAGCCATGATTTAGCATTACCTCTTCAACTGTTTTACCACGTTTTGTTGCAACACTTTCTGGTGAAGTGATATTCTTCAAACCATTTATTGTTGCCCTAACCAAATTTTGTGGATTATTTGAACCTTGTGATTTTGCCAGTACGTTATGTACACCAACAACATCAAATACTGCTCGCATAGCACCACCAGCAATGACACCAGTACCATCAGATGCGGGCTGCATATAAACCTTAGAACCTGAGTGTTTTGCTTTAATTGGATGCCAAAGTGTCCCTTCTTTAAGATCAACTTGTATTACATTTTTACGTGCTTTATCCATCGCTTTTTGAATGGCTATAGGCACTTCTTTTGCTTTGCCATAACCAAATCCAATTTTGCCGTTTCCATCACCAACAACTGTTAATGCTGTAAAACTAAATTGACGTCCACCTTTTACTACTTTTGACACTCTGTTTACAGCAACCAAACGCTCTAACAAACCATCACCTTCATCTTTTCTTCTATCTACGCTCGCCATTATATGTACCTTATTCTATATTTAATATTTATGTTTTGACTCAAATCGCGCTAGGATTAAATAGTTAACCCTGCTTCTCTTGCAGCTTCTGCTAATGCTTTGATTTTTCCATGGTAAAGAAAACCGGATCTATCAAAAGCAACTTTTTCTACGCCCGCTTTAATTGCGCGTTCTGCAATTGTTTTACCAATTATTTTTGCAGCTTCAATATTTTTGCCTGATTTACCATCAATCAATTTTTTTTCTAATGAAGATGCACTTGCAATTGTTTGTGAACCATCACCTGAAATTATTTGAGCATATAAATTTTTATCAGTTCTATGAATTGATAGTGAAGGCACATTCAGTGTGCGAATTTTTGCACGCGTGGTTTTAGCTCTTCTTAATCTTGCTTTATTTTTAGTATTACTCATTGTGTTTTACTCAAACTCTGTGTTATCTGTCTTTGTATTGTCTATTTTTTATATTAAGCTTTTTTAGCTTCTTTTCTAAATACTCTTTCATCAGCGTACTTAATACCTTTACCTTTATATGGCTCCGGCGGCCTAAATGCCCTTATTTCCGCACAAACTTGACCAACTTTTTGTTTATCAATACCTGAAACAGTTATTTCGGTCTGACCTTTAGGAACTTCAAAACTGATACCTTCTGGTGCAGGATAAATCACATCATGCGAAAAACCCAATGCCAATTTTAAATTCTTACCTTGAAGAGAAGCTCTGTAACCAACACCAACCAAAAGAAGTTTTTTTGTATAACCTGCGGTTACACCAACAACTATATTGTGCACCAATGATCTCATTGTACCTGTTACGGGCATTGAAGCATCATTTTTCGGGCTAAACACTAAAGTACCATTGTCTTCTTTGATGTTTACATTTTCATTTAACTCTAAAGAACCTTCTCCTTTTGGGCCTTTAACTGTTACGGTTTGTCCTTTAATATTTACGGTAACACCCGATAGTATACTTACAGGATTTTTTGCTATTCTAGACATTATATTCCCCTTACTTAACAATACAGATGACTTCGCCACCTACACCAGATTGTCTTGCTTCATAGTCTGTTAACAAACCTTTTGAAGTTGAGATTATCGCTATACCGAAACCAGCATCTACCTTTGGTAAATCACTTTTACCTTTATATAGTCTCAAACCAGGCTTACTGGATCTTTTTATATATTCAATAACTGGCTTACCCTGAAAATATTTTAAATTCACTTTTATTTGTGGGTGACCAGTTTCACTGTTATTTGCTTCTATCATCTCAAATGAACGAATATATCCTTCTTTTTGTAATACAGAGCATAAGCCCTTTTTGATCTTTGAAGCTGGAAAAATAACTGATTTCTTTGCTACCATTTGTGCATTTCTAATGCGTGTTAGCATATCTGAAATTGGATCTGTCATACTCATAATGTTATTCCTGTTTTTACCTGACGTCTTTATCTAACGTGCTATCTAACTAGATTACCAACTGGCCTTTTTCAAGCCAGGGATATCGCCACGCATTGCAGCTTCTCTAAACTGTGTCTTACTTAAACCAAATTTACGGTAATAACCTCTAGGCCTGCCCGAAAGTTGACATCTATTTCTTTGTCTTGATGGAGAACAGTTTCTTGGTAGCTTTTGCAATTTAACATAGGCTTCCATCATGTCTTCATATGAAGTTTCTGGATTGACTATGATTGCTTTTATTTCCGCTCTTTTTTTTGCGTACTTTGCCACCATTTTTGTTCTTTTCAAATCTCTTTGAATCATTGATTGTTTAGCCATAATTCTATACCGTTATTTACTTTTAAATGGAAAACTAAAAGCTTTCAATAAGGCTTTTGCTTCTTCATCAGATTTTGCTGATGTTACAATGGTTATATCCATACCACGAATTGTATCAATCTTGTCGTATTCAATTTCTGGGAAAATTATCTGTTCCTTTATTCCCATTGAATAATTCCCTCTACCATCAAAGGATTTAGGACTTAGACCACGGAAATCACGAATCCTTGGGATAGACACATTGACCAATCTATCAAAAAACTCATACATTTTATTTCTGCGCAAAGTCACTTTACAGCCAATAGGCCATCCATCACGAATTTTAAAGCCAGCAACCGATTTCTTGGCATAAGTAACAAGGGCCTTTTGACCAGAAATCTTCTCCATATCTCCAGTTGCATTTACCATTATTTTTTTATTACCAACAGCTTCACCTACACCCATGTTTAAACCAATTTTTATGATTTTTGGTACTTCCATAACATTTTTGTAGTTAAAATCCTTCATCATCTGAGGGATAACTGTTTCTTTATAATATGTTTCTAATCTAGTCATAATATCACTCTAGTTATGCGTCAATTGTTTCGCCGTTAGAACGAAACACTCTTATTTTTTTGCCATTTTCTAGAAATTTAAAACTGACCTTGTCCCCTTTACCCGTCTCTTCATTATATAACATAACATTTGATACTTGTATTGGCGCTTCTTTGGAAATAATTCCACTTGGCTTTTCTGGATTATTAGGATCAACTTTTACATGCTTTTTTACCATGTTTACATTATCCACTAATAATCTATCGTTTTTCAATGTTTCTAGAACAGAACCACGAGTACCTTTACTACGTCCCGCGATTACAATTACTTCATCACCTTTTCTAATTCGTTTCATCTGAATACCCTTTAATAACCCTTATAAAACTTCAGGAGCTAATGAAATAATTTTCATAAACTTTTCTGAACGCAACTCTCTGGTCACAGGGCCAAAGATACGTGTTCCAATTGGTTCTAATTTACCATTTAACATGACCACAGCGTTGCCATCAAAACGAATCAGAGAACCATCTGGCCTTCTAACACCTTTTCGAGTTCTGACAACTACAGCATTATAAACCTCACCTTTTTTAACTTTACCGCGAGGAATAGCATGTTTTACTGTTACTTTAATGATATCTCCAATACCAGCGTATCTTCTTTTAGATCCGCCGAGTACTTTGATACACATCACTTCTTTAGCACCGCTGTTGTCAGCAGCACTTAATCTACTTTGCATTTGAATCATGGTTTATACCTCTTTACTTTAATGCTTAAGAATTAGCTATTTGCAGCTTATTGTGCAGCATTCACTAAACCAACTACTTTCCATGACTTAGTTTTTGAGTATGGGCGAGTTTCTGTAATCTTTACATTATCTCCCATCTTAAAACTATTTTCTTCATCATGGGCATGAATTTTACTAGAACGTTTAATATATTTACCGTATATGGGGTGTTTTTCTTTACGTTCAATTAACACAGTAACAGTTTTGTCCATTTTGTCACTGACTACAACACCTTGCTTGGTACGTATTGTTTTATTATCTGTAGCCATTATTCTTTACCTACTTTATCACTTGCTAATTCGTTTTGTCTAATAATTGTTTTAACCCTGGCTATATCACGTCTCACTTCTTTAAGGACATGTACCTTATTTAGCTGGCCATTTCCTTTTGCCATTCTTAAATCAAATTGGTTTTTAAACAATTCTGCTAAATTTTCTTTTACTTCAGCCTGGCTTTTAGATTTTAATTCCTTAATATTCATTTACATCACCGTTCTTTTTACAAATGTTGTACTAAAAGGAAACTTCATTGCTGCTCTTGAGAATGCAGCTCTTGCCACTTCTTCAGTTACGCCCTGGATTTCGTACAATACCCTACCAGGCTTAATAACAGCAGCCCAATATTCAACATTACCCTTACCCTTACCCATACGAACTTCAACTGGCTTGCTCGTTATCGGCTTGTCAGGAAAGACTCTTATCCATAATTTACCACCACGTCTAACGTGACGTGTAATAGCTCTACGCCCCGCCTCAATCTGTCGGGCCGTCATAAAACCTCTGGCAGTAGCTTTTAAACCAAACTCACCAAAGCTTACCTTGTTTCCAGCATGCGCAAGACCGCGATTACGACCTTTTTGCTGCTTCCTAAATTTTGTTCTTTTTGGTTGAAGCATCGTTTATCTCCGTTTCTTACCTTTCTTTTGTTCTTGTTCTTGAGCAGCGTGCAAATCAAACACATCACCTTTATAAACCCATACCTTAATGCCAAGGACACCATAAGTTGTATGTGCCTTACCCATCGCATAATCTATATTTGCTCTAAAAGTATGTAAAGGCACACGGCCTTCTCTATACCATTCAGTTCTAGCAATTTCTGCACCGTTTAATCTACCAGCCACTGCGACCCTAATACCTAATGCACCAAGTCTCATTGCACTTGCAACTGCACGTTTCATTGCGCGACGGAACATAATACGCCTTTCTAGCTGAGATGCAATACCTTGAGCAATTAAATCTGCATCTAATTCAGGTTTTCTGATTTCTGCAACATTTATATGGGTAGGAACACCCATCATTTTTGAAACAGTCTTCTTCAAACGCTCAATGTCTTCGCCTTTTTTACCGATCACAATCCCTGGTCTAGCCGTATGAATTGTAATGCGTGCATTTTTAGCAGGACGTTCTATTTCTATTCGACTAACCGATGCGTTTGCTAACTCTTTTTTAAGGTATGTTCTAACTTTAATATCCTTAATAAGTTGATTTGAAAAATCTCCTTTTTCCGCATACCACGTAGCATTCCATGGTTTTGAAATACCTAGCCTAATTCCGATTGGATGTACTTTTTGACCCATAACTTTGCCTTTAAGATGCTTCAGCCACTTTTACAGTGATGTGACTTGTTCTTTTTAAAATTCTTGTTCCCCTTCCTTTAGCACGTGCTCTTCCACGTTTTAAAGTTGGGCCTTCGTCTACCATAATAGTGCTAACAAACAACTCATCGACATCAAGTCCTTCATTATGCTCTGCATTTGCCACTGCTGACATTAATACTTTTCTTATTAAGTGAGCTGCTTTTTTGGGGCTAAACGACAATAACTGTTCCGCCTCTTCTACCTGCATACCACGAATCTGGTTAGCAACTAAACGTACTTTTTGTGCGGATATAGCTGCTTTCATATGTTTTGCTGTAATTTCCATCATGATCACCTATTTAGATTTACGATCACCTGAGTGACCTTTAAAAGTACGAGTTGGTGAAAACTCACCTAACTTATGACCAACCATATCTTCAGAAATCAATACAGGTATATGCTGTCTACCGTTATGTACGGCCAGAGTCAACCCGACCATTTCTGGTAAAATCATTGATCTTCTTGACCATGTCTGAATTGGTCGTTTATTGTTTTCCTCAACTGCTTTGAGTACTTTTTTCATCAAATGATGGTCTACATGTGGACCTTTTTTTAAAGAACGTGGCATATCTGCTTACCTATTTTTTGTTTCTACGACGCACAATATATTGATCTGTACGCTTGTTTTTTCTTGTCTTATAACCCTTGGTTTTCATACCCCAAGGAGTTACTGGATGACGACCACCTGAAGTTCTACCTTCACCACCACCATGTGGATGATCTACGGGATTCATGGCCACGCCACGAACAGTTGGTCTAACGCCTCTCCATCGGCTGGCACCAGCTTTTCCTAGTTTTTCTAGATTGTGCTCACCATTTGAAACCTCGCCCAAAGTGGCTTTACAAGCAACAGGAACTTTACGCATTTCACCTGATCGCAATCTTAGGGTTGCATACAAGCCTTCTCTCGCAACCAACTGAACATTTGCACCAGCACTACGTGCTAGTTGAGCACCTTTACCAGGCTTCATCTCTATGCAATGTATCACAGAACCCAATGGCATATTACTCAGTGGCAAACAATTACCTGGCTTAATAGGTGCATTATTACCTGACTGTACATGCATACCAGCCTCTAAATCCTTAGGTGCAATAATATAGCTGCGCTCGCCATCAGCATAACAAATCAAAGCAATGTAAGCCGTACGATTTGGATCGTATTCTATTCTTTCAACTTTAGCGACTATCTGGTCTTTATTTCTTTTGAAATCAATGACTCTATAACGCTGCTTATGACCACCACCCTTATGACGGGTAGTAATTCTACCGTTGTTGTTTCTACCACCAGTTTTAGACTTCTTTTCAACTAGTGCTTCATGTGGACCGCCCTTATAAAGGCCATCTCTTAAAACTCTTACCGTGCCTCTTCGACCTGGCGATGTTGGTTTTAATACTATTAATGCCATTTTATACTCCAGATTATTCCGCGACACCAAAGTCAATTAATTGACCTTGCTGAACTTTTACATAGGCCTTTTTCCAACTTGGTCTTTTGCCCTGCTTTCCTTTAAATGATTTAGTTTTACCTTTTACATTTAAAATTTGTACATTTTCAACTTTTACTTCAAATAGTTTCTCTATCGCTGCCTTGACTTCTTTTTTATTAGAAGAAACAGCTACTTGAAAAACATATTGATTTGACTCTTCACCAATTCTATTGCTTTTTTCAGAAATAATTGGCGACAATACTGTTGTGTAAATGTTATTCAAACTCATGATAACCACTCCTGTACTTTTTCTGCAGCAGCTTCTGTCATGATCACGTTCTCTGATGACACCAAAGAAACAGGATCCAATGATCTAACGTCTGTTACATATATATTAGGTATATTCCTTGTAGCCAAAACCACTTCTGCGCTTATTTCATCCATAACAATGGTTCCTTTTTGAACATTATGTTTAGCTAGAAATTTAACCGCCTCTTTTGTTTTACCTTCTTTTATACCGATGCTGTTTACGAAAATCATTCGTTCTGATCTTGTTAGTTCAGAAATTATTGATTTCATACCAGCTCTGTACATTTTTTTGTTTACTTTATGCGAGTGATCTCTTGGCGAAGCAGCGAATGTTTTACCGCCACCCACCCAAATTGGGCTACGTATTGTTCCTGCTCGAGCTCGACCAGTACCTTTTTGTTTAAAAGGTTTTCTACCGCCGCCTCTGACATCTGAACGATTTTTCTGTGCCTTGGTTCCAGCACGACCACCAGCTAAAAATGCAGTAACTACCTGATGCACCAGTGCTTCCGAATAATCTCTGTTAAAAACTTCATCAGAAACTTCAATTTTTGATTTTTTACCTACTACTTTGATTTCCATCATTTTCTCCTTAAGCTTTAACAGCTGGTTTAATGATTACTCTCGAATTTTTAGCACCAGGTACAGCACCTTTTATAAGAAGCAAACCCTTTTCAGCATCAACTCTTACAACTTCAAGATTTTGAGTAGTAACATTTCTGTCACCCATGTGACCAGACATTTTTTTGCCTTTGAATACTCTGCCTGGAGTTTGACACTGTCCAATTGACCCTGGCGCTCTATGAGATACAGAGTTACCATGAGTGGCATCTTGCATTTGAAAGTTGTAACGTTTAATTACACCTTGAAAACCCTTACCTTTTGAACGACCCGTTACATCAACCTTTTGACCTGCTTCAAACATATTGATATCAAGGTTTGATCCGAGTTCAAATGCTTCGTCAGTTCTAAATTCCATCAAGATTTTAGCCGCATCAACACCTGCTTTTGCAAAATGTCCTGCTAATGGCTTATTGACCTTTGATGATTTGACTGTGCCTGTTGAAACCTGTATCGCATTGTAGCCATCTGTTTCAGTTGTTTTAATTTGAGAAATAGTGTTGTTAGCTACGCTTACAACTGTAACTGGAGTAGAGTTTCCTTCTTCAGTAAACACTCTAGTCATACCAACTTTATGTCCGATAATTCCAATAGTCATTTTCTACTCCTTATGATAGTTGAATTTGGACATCAACACCAGCTGCCAAATCTAATTTCATTAGTGCATCTACTGTTTTGTCATTAGGATCTAAAATATCAACCAGACGCTTATGTGTTCTGATTTCATATTGATCACGAGCATCTTTATTAACATGTGGCGATGTCAATACTGTATAGCGTTCTATGCGTGTCGGTAAAGGGATTGGACCTTTCACCTGAGCACCTGTGCGCTTTGCTGTATCTACAATTCTACCAGCAGATTGATCAATTAATTTATGATCAAATGCTTTCAATCTTATTCTAATTTTCTGTTCGGCCATTACCGTTGCCTCTGTAGTTAAGAGCGCGCTTTTCGCAACGCTCTATATAATTTAAATTTTTTTAATTTGGAGTTTATTGCTTATAAAGTATATTACTTTATAATTTTAGCAACAACACCTGCACCAACTGTACGTCCACCTTCACGTATTGCAAAACGCAAACCTTCTTCCATCGCAATTGGATTAATTAATGTTACAACCATCTTCACATTATCACCAGGCATAACCATCTCAACGCCTTCTGGCAATTCACAGGCACCTGTAATATCTGTTGTACGGAAGTAAAACTGTGGTCTATAGCCTTTGAAAAATGGCGTATGACGCCCACCTTCATCTTTAGACAAGAT